>JAGUUF010000161.1 GCA_020063545.1 Cytophagales bacterium | reverse complement strand
CCTGCATAAGCCGGAACGAATTTATCGAGAACAATAATGAGCAAAAATACGAGCGAGGCCATCATAATGCCGGCTTTATAGTTGGCGATGTTGTAGTACCCGCTTCGCGGCACAATTACCGGAACGATTTCGCCCGAGATTTTTGACTCCGCCTCATGTACAGCGGCTTTAATCCGCTGCATATCGGCCTGTGAAAATGTATTGCGGAAGTCCATAAGAAAAGGCGTTTTGTTAAAGGTAGAGAAAATACTAATCGCGTAGTTGGCGCAGGTATAACTGAATGGTGTTTTCCAATCCGTAATAGAGGGCATCGCAAATCAGGGCATGGCCGATGGACACTTCATCGAGAAACGGAATGGACTGCCTTAAAAACCGGAGGTTGGTTAAATCCAGGTCGTGCCCGGCATTAACGCCAAGCCCGGCAGCCTGCGCGGCCTGTGCGCACTCAAGGTATGGTTTAATCGCTTTATCCCGGTTGGTGGCATATCCTTTGGCGTACGGTTCGGTATACAGTTCAATGCGGTCGGCCCCCGCTTTGGCAGCGCCTTCGGCCATAGCCGGCAGCGGGTTTACAAAAACCGAAATACGCGCACCTGATTTTTTCAACTCACGTATCACTTCGGCCAAAAAGCTGTTATGCCTTACGGTATCCCACCCTGCATTTGACGTGATGACATCCGGGCTGTCGGGCACCAGGGTGGCCTGGGCGGGCTTCACGCTTGCAACCAGTTGCAGGTACCGCTCATCGGGATAGCCTTCGATGTTGAACTCGGTTTTAACAACCCGGGCAAGCTCCGGTACATCCGCGTAGCGGATATGGCGTTCATCAGGCCGAGGATGTACGGTTATCCCCTCTGCCCCAAACCGTTCGCAATCCACCGCGGCTTTAATCACGTCAGGATTGTTGCCGCCACGGGCATTTCGCAGCGTGGCAATTTTGTTAATGTTTACACTTAGCCGGGTCATTGTAAGGGTTGAAATTACAAATACCAATCTCAAAAATTCTATTCTTTATACATTTGCCGAAACATGTTGCTATGAGCCTGAAAAACAAAATAGATGCCGACATAAAAGCTGCCATGCTTGCCAGGAACAAAGAAGAGTTGGAAGCGCTGCGCGGAATCAAGTCGTTGATCCTGCTGGCCGAAACCGAGAAGGGTGCCGCAACTGACATCTCCGGTGAGGCGGAAAACAAATTGCTGATGAAGGCTGCCAAGCAACGAAAAGAGTCGGCCGAAATTTTTCAGCAACAAGGCCGTGCTGACCTGGCCGAAAAGGAGTTGTTTCAGTTAAACATAATCAGCCGGTATTTACCGAAACAACTTTCGGAAACTGAAATCGTAGAGGAACTGAAAAAAACAATAACCGAAGTTGGCGCAAAAGGCCCGCAGGATATGGGCAAGGTTATGGGCATCGCCACCAAAAAGCTGGCCGGCCAGGCCGATGGTAAACTCATTTCGGAACTGGTGAAGAAGCTGCTAAGCCCGTGAACATTCTTGACATCATCCTGGTCATCACCATTATCGTTGGTGCGGTAAGCGGCTATCAAAAAGGATTTTTGTATTCGCTGTTTTCGCTGCTTGCCATTTTTCTGGGTGTACTTGGCGGGTTTAAGCTGATGGGCATTGTTATGGTTAAACTCTCGTTGTATTACGAAATCGATAATCGCATTTTGCCCTATGTTGCCTTTGGGGTTGTATTTGTAGTAATTGTACTGCTTGTACGGTTGCTGGGGTCCTTGCTTAAGTCATTGCTGGAAAAATCAACCCTGGGTAAGGCCGACCAGGCCGCAGGCGCATTGCTGGGTGCCCTCAAAACCATTTTTATGGTCAGTGTAATTCTTTGGATTACCGATTCCCTTTCCATTAAACTTCCCGGCCATTGGCGGGAAGACTCGGGTCTTTACGCGTTCATTGCCAATTTTGCCCCGAAAACCACCCACTGGATTGGTACCTTTGTGCCCTCCTTTTCTGATCTGTTCGGGAGCGGAGCAGAATAATGCACCCGGTACGTTTCATTGAATTTTTTTTCACTACTTTTTCGTTGTAAAGCAGGCAGCATGGCACTTCGCGTAAAAGAAGAAAACAGGTTCAGGTACGTTGACGAAGGCACCGGAAAAACGCTGTTGCTGTTGCACGGACTGTTCGGTGCGCTAAGCAACTGGGAAGGCGTTGTTAACCGCTTTTCAAAAAATTTCAGGGTGGTAATACCCATGCTGCCGATTTATGAAATGCCCATTAAAGAAGCAGGGCTGGAAGGATTGCGGAGTTTTCTTGAAGAATTTGTTGCCTTAAAAGGTCTCGACAAGATGATCATCATGGGCAACAGCCTGGGCGGGCATATTGCGCTGGTGTATACGCTTAAAAATCCCGACAAGGTTACCAAACTTATTCTTACCGGAAGTTCGGGATTATTTGAAGATTCCATGGGAGGATCGTACCCGAAACGGGGCAATTACGATTACATACGCGAACGCGTGGCGTATACTTTCTACGATCCGGCCGTGGCCACCAAAGAACTGGTGGACGAAGTTTTCGAAACCACCAACAGCATTCCAAAATGCCTAAGAATTGTAGCCATTGCCAAATCGGCACAGCGCAATAACCTGGCGGCTGATATACCTGGCATACAGGTACCTACGTTGTTAGTCTGGGGACTGAACGACACGATTACCCCTGCCATGGTAGCGCACGAATTTAACCGCCTTATTCCTAACTCCACCCTCCGCTTTATTGATAAGTGTTGTCATGCTCCCATGATGGAACATCCCGAAAAATTTAACACCCTTGTGGAAGACTTTTTGCTGAATTAATGTATTTATGTGAAACACTTGCTTTGTGATAGCCGAGGATTTGATAAACCACATGATTCCCCCGCTTAAGGCGGACGATGACGCACACAAAGCCATTGTGTGGATGGACGAATTCCGGTGTCATTACATGCCGGTAGTGAAAGACGGCCGCCTGCTGGGCTTTATCTCAGAAGAAATCATCCTGGAAAGCAACAACATCGACAGAAAAGTAGGCGACTTTGATTTAGTGGGAGAGAAATGCTTCGTTTCGCTTACCAGCCATTTTTACGATATTCTTAAAACCGCTGCCGAACACAACCTGCAAATGGTGGCCGTGCTGGATGATTCCCAGCACTATGCCGGGGTTATTACCGTGCAGGATACGCTGGCATCCTTTGCCCAGTCGGCTGCCGTACAACTGCCGGGAGGCATCCTGGTGTTGTACATGAGCCACAACGATTACTCGCTGGCCGAAATCAGCAGGCTTATTGAAGAGAATCGGGCCAAGATTCTCAGCAGCATCGTAAAGGAAGATCCGGCCGATCCGTCCAAAATCCGCCTTACCTTAAAACTCAATCAACTCGATCTTTCGCGCATTGTAGCCACCCTGGAGCGGTTCGGCTACAAAGTCATCGGGCGTTACCAGGAGTCCAAATCCGTAGGCTCGGAAAAAGAGCGTATTGATATGCTGCTGCGCTACCTCGACATCTGATTCCGCATTGATTTTAACTGTCGGTAAATCCTCGTAACTTTAGTATTCTTTAATCAACAACTGGCCAAACCCCCACGCTAACCGCGCTGCCTATGAAAATCGGTATCCACGGTAAGGAATTCAACCGCCAGTATGTTCCGTTTATCCGCGACATTTTCGAGTTGCTTCAAAAGCATAACGTTGAAGTATTCGTATCCGAAAAATTTTCCCGGTTGTTATCTGCCTCCGCTTTTCGAAGTTTCAAATGGAAAACATTTACGCACGGCCATGATTTGAAAAAACTGCATGCCGTGCTGAGCATCGGGGGCGATGGCACATTGCTGGAAACCGTAACCTACATCGGCAACGCTGAAACACCCATTCTTGGAATTAACACCGGGCGGCTCGGTTTTCTGGCCACCATCAGCCAAACAGAAACAGAACAGGCCCTGAAAAAAATTTTTGATGGCGATTTTACCCTCGACAAACGTGCTATCCTAAAACTGGAGTCGAGCAAAAAAATTTTCGGAAAGCTAAACTTTGCCCTGAACGATTTTACCCTGATGAAAAAGGGGTCATCCTCCATGATAACCGTACACACTTTTATTGATGGTGCCTTCCTTAACAGCTATTGGTCCGATGGCATCATTGTCGCCACCCCTACCGGCTCAACCGGGTACTCGCTAAGCTGCGGTGGGCCGCTGGTTTTCCCACGGTCAGGCAATTTCGTCATCACCCCGGTAAGCCCGCACAACCTTACCGTACGACCCATTGTGGTGGCCGACACCTCGGAGATTACCTTTCAGGTTGAAGGCCGGATTAAGAAATTCCTGGTTACGCTGGATTCGCGCTATGCCGAAATAGACGAAACCGTAAAACTAAAGGTTGTTAAAGCCGGTTTTAAAGCCAACCTGATACAGCTTAAAGGCCAGCATTTTTTTAAAACCTTGCGCCAAAAGCTTAACTGGGGGTTGGATATTCGGAATTGATTTTTTCTTAGATTTGTAGTTCACTGATTGTTAAATACTTATCGGAATGCGGAAATTGATTTACCTACTCGCAGCGTGTTTGCTCATCGCTGTTGGCGCACAGAACGCCCACGGCCAGATGAACCGGAAGAACATCAAAAAAAACAATAAGCGAATTGCCAGCTTCCGCGGCAAAAAATCGCATTTCGGTAAAGACAAGATCTACAACTCACTTGGTATTTCACTTAATGCGCTCAATTATTATGGCGACCTCTCGCCTACACCGAAACGCGTAAGCACGGATTTAGGCTTTACTCGCCCCGCCATTGGTGTATCGTTTACCCATCGCTTTGGCCCACGCTACCAGTTGCAGGCCGCATTTACCTATGGCGGCATTCGGGGTGCCGATGTTGAGTCGGCCGACCAGGGTGATACTGAAAACGGAATATTCCGTTATAACCGGAATCTCTCCTTCAGAAACAGGATTAAAGAACTGTCCGTTATCGCCCAGATTGACCTTTGGGAAAACCAGGCCACCTACATCAGCCGCGTAAAATGGACGCCCTACATTTATGCCGGTGTAGCGGTTTTCCACCACAACCCGCAGGCCCAGGCGCCTGAGTTTGATGCTGCCGGCAATCCGACAGGTAAAAAAGGGCAATGGGTTGACTTGCAGCCGCTGGGCACCGAAGGCCAGTTTGCCAACCTCGATCCCAATGATGCAAACTATGGCATTAAAGCCTACAAAAGAATACAACCCTCCATACCATTTGGCATTGGCGCGCGTTTCAGAATAAACGAAGTGATGGATATTGCTGGAGAATTCGGATTCCGCTATACGTTTACCGACTACCTCGATGACGTGAGCGGCAACTACGTTGACCTGGGCGTGTTCGACAACACCCTGGCCCGCGCCATGTCGTACCGCAGCAACGAAGTGGCAACACCAAATTTCACGTACACCGGCCGGGATGGTCAAACGTACACGGTGCTTGCCGGCTATGGCGCTGAGCACCCCGAAAACCTTCGCGGCAACAGCAGCAACCGCGACATATACATGGTAACAACGGTACGCCTGACGTACATTCTCGGAAAAACTTTCCACCGGGCTAAATTCAGATGATGCCTCGAAAACACGGACTCATCTTTTTATTAAGCGTTCTCTCAACTACAGTAACTGCCCAGCGATCAGAAGTTGGCTTTGGCATCGGTACATTTAATTATACGGGCGACCTGGTGCGTACATTTTCTGTTTCAAACCTGACGCCCGCAGGAACAATTTATTACCGCAACAACATCAGCAAAGTGGTTAGCCTGCGCTCAACTCTTACAGCGGGTAAACTTGCCGCAACCGAAGTACCGCTTGATGCGGCCGCGAACATCCGCAATGCTTCCTTTGATATTTTTCTGTTCGAAGCTGCACTGGGCTTCGAGTATCATTTTCTCGACTGGCGCGACAGCAAGCGCCCCATGCGCTACACCCCCTACCTGTTTGCCGGTTTTGGATTATTCGGCATATCCGGATACGATGTGAAGCCGGTTGAGTACAGTAATGTACAGGGCACCGTTCCGTTCGGAGGCGGGTTTAAATACATCATTAACCCGAAGCACTATATTTCCTTTGAAGTCGGTATACGAAAAACATTCTTCGATTACCTGGATAATCTTTCCGGTGGCGATCAGACGCAGAAGAATTACCGGTACGGAAACCCGAACGATTACGACAATTATTTTTTTGTCGGCTTTACCTTAACCCGAACCTTTTACGACATTCCATGCCCGACCAACCCGTATAAGTAGTGTGGTTAACATGAATTGGTAAAATCCGCTAATTTTGCCCCCCTTGTGGCTTCCTTTAAAGAACATATTGACTTCGCTAAACTGCCCCGGCACATCGCCATTATTATGGATGGAAACGGCCGCTGGGCAAAGAAAAAGGGGGCGATGCGCATCTTCGGCCATCGCAATGCCGTTCAGGCCGTTCGCGAAGTAACCGAAGCCAGTGGCGAACTGGGCATTAAGTACCTGACATTGTATGCCTTTTCAACCGAAAACTGGGGCCGCCCCAAAGAAGAAGTTGAAGGCCTTATGGAATTACTGGTGAACACGCTGCGGCAGGAAATCAGCACACTGATGGAAAACCAGGTAAAACTAATCACCATTGGCGATACATCGCACCTGCCGGAGAGCTGCCGGGATAACCTGAAATGGGCCATGGATATGACCAAGGAAAACAGCGGTTTGGTGCTCATTCTCGCCTTAAGCTACAGCGGCCGGTGGGAAATAGTGGAGGCGGTAAAAGCATTGGGAAAGGACATTGAACAGGGGAAGCTGAAACCCGGTTCCGTGTCGGAAAAAATATTTGAACGCTACCTTACTACGGCAGGCGTTCCCGATCCGGAGTTGCTCATCCGCACCAGCGGTGAAATGCGCGTCAGCAATTTTTTGCTGTGGCAGATTGCCTATAGCGAACTGTACATTACGCCCACGCTGTGGCCCGACTTCCGCAAAGAACACCTGTACGAGGCCATCTGGTCGTACCAGCAGCGCGAACGGAGGTTCGGCAAAACAAGTGAACAATTGAACCCGGTAAACTGAATGAGAATTGCGTTGTTGCTTTTGTGCCTGGTGGCAGTTGGGGTAGAGGCGTACGGTCAGTTCAGGCGCAGCCGCGAGCGCACCTCGGCTGTTGACAATAACCTGAACTATGCCAACCCTTCGGAGTATACCATTGCCGGCATTGATGTTACAGGGCTTAAAATACTTGACCCTGCCGCCATGATTTCGCTAACCGGGCTGCGCGTGGGCGATAAGATCAAAATTCCCGGTGATGCCATTTCGGGGGCCATCCGCAAACTCTGGAAACACGGACTTGTGGGCGATGCCACCATTGCCGTAAAGCGCATTGAAGGCGACAACGTGTGGCTGGCCATACAGCTTGCCGAGCGGCCACGGCTTACCAATTTTTATTTTACCGGCATCAACAAATCGCAGCAATCGTCTCTTAAAGAAGACCTGACCCTTATCCGTGGTAAAATTGTAAACGATGCCATGATCCGGAATACCGAACTGGCCGTTCGTAAATTTTTTGTCAAGAAGGGGTATCTCAACACCGATGTAAAAATTGTCCAGGAGCGCGACTCGGTTACGGATGGTATCCGGTTGCGGATAAGCGTTAACACCGGCTCGAAAGTTAAAATCAACCGCATTCGTTTCATTGATAACGAACGGTTTTCCGACAATACGCTGAAAGCCAAAATGAAGGGAACGAGCGAATATCCGCGCATTGTATTGCACCGCACCGCGTTACGAAAATTGTTTGCGTTTAAAACCGATGATGTAAAAGCCTTCGTGGACACCTCCTACCAGGTAAGCTGGAACGAAGTGCGCGAGGCATTCAGCCAGAACATCCAACTCAATGTGTTTAAGGGATCGAAGTTTGTGCAGAACGATTATGAAGACGACAAACAGAAAGTCATTGCCTTTTACAACTCCAAAGGATACCGCGATGCCGAGATTGTTGCTGATACCGTGTTTGCCCGCGACAACCGCACCATTAACATTGATTTGCGCGTAGAGGAGGGCCCCAAGTACTACTTCCGCAACATCATCTGGACCGGCAACTACATCCACACCGACAAAACCTTAAATGCCATACTGGGCATTAAAAAGGGCGATGTGTATAACCGCGAACTTATCGACAAAAAGCTAACCTTCAACCCCAAAGGGTCCGACATCAGCGGGCTTTACATGGATGACGGCTACCTGTTCTTCAGGATTAACCCGGTTGAGTATGCCGTAGGGGGCGATTCCATTGATGTGGAGATGCGCATTTACGAGGGCGAGCAGGCCACCATCAACGAAGTATTGATTTCCGGAAATGAGCGCACCAGCGACCACGTTATCAGGCGCGAATTGTACACCCTGCCCGGCCAGAAATTCAGGCGTTCCGACATCATCCGCACGCAGCAAAAGCTTGGTCAGCTTGGGTATTTCAATCCGCAAACCATTAATCCAAACCTTACGCCAAACCCGGCAACCGGTACAGTGAATGTCGAATGGCAGGTAGAAGAACAATCAAACGACCAGATTGAACTTTCCGGTGGATGGGGAGGGGCCTTTGGTTTTATCGGTACGGTTGGTTTAACCTTCAATAACTTCTCGGCCCGCAACATTATGCATCCCAGTAAATGGAAACCGCTGCCTGTTGGTGACGGGCAACGGCTCTCGCTTCGGGTACAGGCTAACGGCCGGAATTTCCAGAACTACAGCATTTCGTTCAGCGAGCCATGGCTTGGCGGCCGCAAGCCGCAGTCCTTTTCCATCAGCGCCAACAAGTCGCTCTCACGCCAGTTTTACAGCCGCCCGGATTCTTCCGGTGTGTTTCGTGAAGTGCAGACCAAAATTGGTGTAAGCAACATTTCCGTTGGATTAGGCCGTGTGCTAAACTGGCCCGACAACTACTTCACCCTGGCCAATTCGCTGTCGTTTACCGTTTACGATTTGCGCAACGCCCCCAACTACATACCGGGCTGTGTTAACTGCACATCCAACTCCATTACCCTCAACACCACACTGGCCCGCAACAGCATTGATAACCCCATGTACCCGTCACAGGGATCCACCATTTCGCTCAGCGGTACGTTTACACCTCCGTTCTCTTCGTGGCGCGATATCAATTATGAAACTGCCACCAGCGAGGAAATATACAAGTGGGTTGAGTATTACAAAATTATGTTCGATGCGAAGTACTACATCCCGCTTGACAGGAAAAACAAACTGGTGTTCGAAGCAAAAGCGCACTTCGGGTTTATCGGGCGATACACCACAAAACTGGATTACACTCCCTTTGAACGTTTCTTCCTTGGAGGTGCCGGGCTTGCCGGTGGCTTCGGCTCGTTTGTTCTTGGCCAGGACGTAATCGGTCTGCGCGGGTATGACGACAACCAGATTACGCCTCCGTATACTGCATTAGACAATTCCGTACGGGGAGGTATTGTCTACACCAAGCTGGGTATGGAGTTACGCTACCCCATTACTACCAGCAATGCGGCCACTATTTACGGCTTCCTGTTTGCCGAAGCGGGCAACAACTGGAACAATTACCAGCAGTTTAACCCGTATACATTATACAAAGCGGCCGGTTTTGGCGTTCGTATCTTTATGCCGGCATTTGGGTTAATCGGGCTTAACTGGGGGTTACCGTTCGATCCGTTCCCGCTGGGGTCGGATAACCCCGTGAGCGGCTCTAAGTTTCAGTTTACCATCGGCCAGCAAATCCGTTAAAAAAATGCGGTTTTACCTTATTCCGATATTTTTTGTCATTTTCGGCCTGAATTTTGTCCACGCTCAGCGGTTCGGCTACATCGACACGGACTTTATCCTGAACAAGATGCCGGAATACAAAAAGGCCCAGGATGAAATAAACCGGCTGTCGGAACTGTGGGAAAAGGAGATTCAAACCATGATGAAAAACATAGAAGGGTTGTACAGCGCACTGCAGGCCGAGCAGGTTTTGCTAACGGATGCCATGCGTAAAGAGCGGCTCGATTTCATCAACCGGAAAGAAGCCGATTTGAAAGAGTACCAAAAAAAGGTGTTCGGTTTCGGGGGGTTGTTCTTCCTGAAAAAGCAGGAACTGATTAAGCCCATCCAGGACAAAGTATGGGATGCCGTAGATAAAGTTGCCAAGAAGAATAACCTCGCCATTGTATTTGATAAGTCGGGGGAACTGGTAATGATTTATACCGATCCGCGGTACGATTATACCGACTTTGTGCTTGAAGAACTGGGCCTGGGCGATGCCAATGATAAAATAAAAAACTAACAATTGATTTAACTATACCGTGATGAGAACACTTGTCTTTTTAGTTGCTTTCGGATTCGCCACGCAAATCGCGCAAGCGCAAACGCAGAAAATCGGCTATGCTGATGTGGAGTATATTTTCAGCCAGATGCCGGAAGCACGGCAAATAGAGTCGGAGCTGCAATCCCTGCAAACCCAGCTTAAAAATCAGATCGATACCAAGGTAGCCGAGTTCCAGAAGAAGCTGGCCGAATACCAGCAATACGGAGCAACCGTTCCGGATGCCGTGCGCCAGAACACCGAGCGCGAACTTCAGCAAATGCAAACCAACATCGAAAAACTGCAGCAGGATTCGCAGGCAAACTTTCAGAAAAAACAAACCCAGTTAATGGAGCCTGTGTACACCAAAGTAGGCAAAGCCATTGAAGAAACTGCCAAGGAAAACGGGTTCTCGCTCATCATCAACAACCAGATTAGCGGCCTTGATGTAGTGTTGTATGGCGATGAAAAAATAGACATCTCCGACCTGGTGCTGAAAAAAATGGGCATCACCCCGAAACCGCAGGCCAACAAGTAAAGCGTTTGTTGAACCAACAAAAAGCCCCGCAAAAACGGGGCTTTTTGTTTTTAACAGGGTTAGCAGCAAGGATGTTAAAATGCCGACACTTTCGCTGCGGCACTCACTACATCGTCAAACTCAATGCCTGCCATTTTTATGGAGTACAGCAGCAGCCGCACTTCTTTTACATGAACACGGCCGTCAACTTCCGACATCTTATAAAGGATAACAAACGCTTTCAGTTTCTCTTCGTCCGAACAATTGTTCAGCCGTGCAATGCCGGTCTGGTATATGTCGCGCTCCTTGCGGGTTTTTATGTCGTGTTCGAACTTCGAAAAAATTTCATCCGAAATTCCTTCGCTTTTCTTTATTCGTTGCAGTGCCGTGCGTTCATTGTCGTCAATAACACCATCGGCACTCACCAGCAAGTGCACCAGGTATAACAGACCAAACTGATAGTCGTTGCTCATGGGTTACTACTTGGTTTTTTAAAGATACGGCAATTTTGCGGTAATGCCGCAACTCACGACAGCGCCTGGAAGGCAACAAAGGCCGCAGCATAGGCCAGCACGCTCATGTAAACCAACTGGATAAGCGGCCATTTCCAGCTTTTGGTTTCGCGGTACACTACCGCCAGCGTGCTCATACACTGCATGGCAAACGTGTAAAACAACAACAACGACAGGCCTACCGCAAACGTAAACCTGGGGCCACCCGTTTGCGGGTTAATTTCATCCTGCATGCGGCTTTTAATAGAGGACTGATCTTCCGTGCTGCCGATGCTGTAAATGGTTGCCATCGTGCCCACAAACACTTCGCGGGCAGCAAACGAAGTAAGCAGGGCAATTCCTATTTTCCAGTCGTAGCCAAGGGGTTTGATAACCGGCTCCATGGCTTTGCCGATAATGCCGGCATACGAATGCTCCAGCTTATAGGCCGCTATGCGATCGGCAAGGCCTTGTTCGGTGAGGCGTTGGTTGGCGGCATCCTGTAACACATAATCGTGCGCATTCTCCAGTTTGTCGCCTGGTCCGTAACTGGCCAGCACCCACAGCACAATGGATATAGCAATAATAATTTTTCCTGCTTCCCACACAAATGCTTTGGTCTTATCAACAATGGTATAGCCTACATTCGACCACTTGGGCAGCCGGTAGGTGGGCATCTCCATCAGCAGGTAGCTCCGTTCGTTAACGGTTATCAGTTTGCTGATAACCCAGGCCGAAAGCAGCGCAGCGGCAAATCCAAGCAGGTATAAACCCATTAACAGGAGGCCCTGCAGGTTGAAAAAACCAAACAACGTTTGCTGCGGAACAATCAGGGCAATTAAGATGGTGAATACAGGAATGCGGGCCGAGCAACTCATCAGCGGGGTTACTAAAATGGTAATGGTGCGCTCCTTCCAGTTGTCAATCATTCGCGTAGAGAGAATGGCCGGAATAGCACATGCCACACCCGACATTAGCGGCACCACACTTCTTCCGTTAAGACCGAACTTCCGCATGATTTTGTCCATCATAAAAACCACACGGGCCATATAGCCGCTTTCTTCGAGTATGGAAATGAATGCAAACAATATGGCAATCTGCGGTACAAAAATTACAATGCCGCCCACCCCGGGTATCACTCCTTCGGTTAGCAGGCCGGTGGCGGGGCCTTCGGGCAGCCGATCCTGCAGGTAATTGCTCAACGATGCAAACCAGCCGTCAATCCAATCCATCGGTACGGTTGCCCACGAAAAAATGGACTGAAAAATCAGGAACAGCACCGCCATGAAGATGACGATGCCCCAGTACTTATGGGTTAAAATCCTGTCCAGCCGATGCGAGTATTTTTTCCAGCCTTCATCAGCAGGCTTCAGCGTGGCTGCTTCGAGCAGGTTCTGAATAAAACTGTAGCGCTCGATGGTTTCGGCACCATGAAACTTTCCTGGAAAGATGGCGTGGCGCTGCCGTACCTCGGCAATAACCTGGCGGTCGGTTGCCGAAAGAAACTGGAGGCCGTGGGGTTGTTCCAAAAACTGGTAAGCCTCGTAGTCGTTATCAACGCCAAGTCTTTCCCGAAGTTCTTTTACCGCAGCCTGTGCATCATCATACACCGCAAACACGGGCTTGCGGGCAGGCTGCAGGGGCTCAACCAGGGTTTGTTTTAATTCTTCTATTCCATTGCCGTTGCGTGCGTTGATGGGCACTACCGGAATGCCCAGCCGGCTTTTTAGCAACTGGATGTCGTAGCTAACGCCCGCACGCGCGGCCAGGTCCATCATGTTCAGCGCAAGCACAGTGGGCAGCCCCACATCCATAACCTGCGTAAGCAGCAGCAGGCCGCGTTTCAGGTTGGTGGCATCGGCAATTACCACCACCACATCGGGGCAATCGGGCGAGCGGTGGTTGAGCAGCACTTCGGCAACAATGCGTTCATCAAGGCTGCGCGGGTACAGGCTGTAGATGCCGGGCAGATCCACTATTTCCGCCATTGAGCCATTGGGCATACGGCAGGTGCCCACATGCTTTTCAACCGTAACACCCGGAAAGTTGGCCGTGTGTTGATTAAGGCCGGTAAGGTGATTGAACAGCGATGACTTGCCCGAGTTGGGGTTGCCTGCCAGTGCAATCGTAAGCCGCTTTGCCATTTAGTTAATAATTAACACCGTGGAGGCTTCTTCCAGCCGGAGGGACAGTTCATAACCTGCAACGGTAATGCATACCGGGTCGCCCAGGGGTGCAGTAAAATTAAAGCGCACGGTGGCACCGGGCAGGCAGCCCATTTCCATGAGCTTAACCGACAGGCCTTCGTCAGAAAAGCCCGAAATAATTCCCACTTCGCCCTTTTTCATGTGTGCAACGGTGCGGCTCAACGCTTATTTAGATTTGTTTTAAACAAGGCAAATATATGCCCCCGGCCTGTGCCGTGCAATGATGGCGGTCAGGTGTTAGTTTTGGATAATGAAAAAGGGAAAAAAGAAATCCGGTAAACAAAAGCCCGGGCGGGTAAAGGGAAAAGCATTTGCGGGCACCACCGAACTACCAGGTGTACCCGATGCACACACCGGCTACGGCATTTTACCCGACCGGGATTTGAAGAAGAATTTGGGGTGTGGGTAGGTAGGATTTGATTATTGAAGAGATTCAGTTGTAATTGGTTGTGCCATTTGACAGCCGTTAAGACATCAAAACGAAAGTAAATAACCATAAAAATAAAAATGGAACTCACTTACAGAGAAATAGGTGATGTAATTGCTGACGAGGCGTCACCGTCATTTGATTTGTTTCGTTTCAAGGCATTAGCAGAGGAATATGTTTTTCCGGGAACACTAGTTGGAACTTGGATCTCAAAAACACAATTTTTAATTGGACGAATTTCATCTTCACTTGAAATTAACCCACACGAAAGTGCATCAAGGTCAAAAGTTCGTGAAGCTATGGGAATTGCTCCCGATTATCCTGACGAAGCACATTCAATTAATATTTACAGGGTTTATGAGGCAGAGATTATTGAGGAAGGGACACTAACGAAAAACGACAAAGGAGAAATCACAAACCTTATTATCAGTGCTCCATCAAACATGGCAAAGGCAGGAGAAAAAGTTTTTATTCCGTCTGAGGATGTAATTAGTAAAGCAATGGGATTTTCAACCGACCCACTTGATTCACTAGTTTTAGGTAGAACAAAAATTACAATGGAGAATGAAGAGAAACCAACAAACAATGTTCTTCTTAAAAAACAAATTATTCAGCGACACATTTTTATTGGCGGAACAACAGGAAGCGGTAAATCATATTCAACAGGAATTCTTCTTGAAGAAATTAACAAATTTGGAATCCCAATAATTATTTTGGATTCACAGAAAGAGTATTTCGGAGTTGCGGAAGGACTGGGAGGAGTTGTTTTAAAACCTGGTGAAATACTCTT
>JAGUUF010000138.1 GCA_020063545.1 Cytophagales bacterium | reverse complement strand
CCCCGCAGGATATCGTTTTTGATCCGAACATCTTTCCGGTTGCCACAGGCATTGAAGAGCACCGCAACTATGCACTCGATTTTTTTAAGGCGGCCCGGTGGATACGCGAAAACCTGCCGCATGCTCATGTAAGCGGAGGTGTTAGTAATGTTTCGTTCAGTTTCCGGGGTAATCAAAAAGTGCGCGAAGCCATGCACGCGGCTTTTCTCTTTCACGGCATCCAGCACGGTATGGATATGGGTATTGTAAACCCCACGATGCTTGAAGTATATGACGAAATTGACAAGGACCTGCTTGAACGCGTTGAAGATGTGCTGCTTAACCGCAGGGACGATGCCACCGAACGGCTGCTCGAGTTTGCTGAAACGGTAAAAGGTACAGCCAGGAAAAAAGAAATTGATGATACCTGGAGAAACGCCACCGTGGAGGAGCGCATAACCCATGCATTGGTGAAGGGCATCATTGACTTCATCGATCAGGACACCGAAGAAGCACGCAAGAAATACGGCAAACCTTTGGACGTTATTGAAGGGCCGTTGATGGCGGGTATGAATGTGGTGGGTGATTTATTTGGCGCAGGTAAAATGTTTTTGCCTCAGGTGGTGAAGAGTGCACGGGTGATGAAGAAGGCTGTGGCGTACCTGGAGCCGTATCTGGAAGCTGAGAAAAGGAAAGGCAGATCTAACGACACATCCCCGGCTCCGCAGGAGAGGGGGATGCAGGGTGAAGGTGCGGCAGGTGGTGAAGTCAGACCTAAAATTCTTTTGGCCACCGTTAAAGGCGATGTGCACGACATCGGTAAAAACATTGTGGGCGTAGTGCTGGCCTGTAACAATTACGATGTGGTTGATTTGGGTGTGATGGTGCCGGCAGAAAAAATACTTGAAACCGCACGGCAAGAAAAGGTGGATATCATCGGGCTGAGTGGGCTTATAACCCCTTCGCTCGATGAAATGGTACACGTGGCAAAGGAAATGCAACGTGAAAATTTCGATTTACCCTTACTGATTGGGGGAGCAACTACCTCGCGTATACATACAGCAGTAAAAATTGATCCGGTGTACGATGGCCCCGTGGTTCATGTACTGGATGCCTCGCGCAGCGTGCCGGTAGCCAGCGAGTTGATAAGTGCTGTTACCCGGCTGGGTTTTAAGGCAAAAACAAAAGAAGAGTACCGGAAATTGCGGCACGACCACGAGGCACGAAGAGAGCAAAAAAATTATATTTCGTTGGCCGATGCGCGTAAAAACAAGGTATCGATCAACTGGAGTGTGTACAGCCCGCCTGTACCCGGGTTTACCGGAAAAAAAGTATTGGCAAATTACCCGCTGGATGAATTGCGAAAGTACATTGACTGGACACCGTTTTTTCAAACCTGGATGCTGGCCGGCAGGTTTCCCGGAATTCTTACCGACCCCGTGGTGGGTGCCGAGGCAAAAAAACTATACGATGATGCCCAGCGCATGCTGAATTCCATAATCGCTGAAAAAAGTTTAACAGCAAACGGAATACTGGCGTTCTATCCGGCCGGTTGCACAGCCACCGATGATGTAAAGTTATTTGCTGATGGGAAGGGAGATCAACCGTTTGCTACCCTGCACTTTCTCAGGCAGCAAAACAAAAAAGCACAGGGGCTTCCCAATTTTTCGCTTGCCGATTTTATTGCCCCGGTTGATTCAGGTAAGTGCGATTACATCGGCATGTTTGCTGTAACTGCCGGAATAGGCCTGGAGAAACTGGTAGAACGGTATAAAGCCGCACACGATGATTATTCAGAAATTATGGTCAAGGCCCTTGCCGACCGCCTGGCCGAAGCGTTTGCCGAATGCCTGCACGAGAAGGTTAGAAAAGAATACTGGGGCTATGCGCAAGATGAACAGTTATCGAATGACGAACTGATTGCCGAAAAGTATTCGGGTATACGGCCGGCACCGGGCTACCCGGCCTGCCCCGACCATACCGAGAAGCGCACCATCTTTGAAATACTGGAAGCCGAACGCGAAGCAGGCATCAGGCTTACCGAATCGTTTGCCATGTACCCGGCTGCATCGGTAAGCGGCTACTATTTTTCGCACCCTGAAGCCCGCTACTTCGGGCTCGGAAAAATTGACAAAGACCAGGTTGAAGAATATGCCGAACGCAAGGGCATGAAAGTTACCGATGTGGAAAAATGGCTTGCGCCAAATTTATCGTACGATTTATAAAATGTTATGAAGGTTGTTGATCATCTTAAAAAAGCCAACGGCAAAACACTGTTCAGCATTGAAATACTTCCCCCGCTAAAAGGGGAAAATATCCGGTCGTTGTTCGACCACCTGGATCCGCTGATGGAATTTAAACCTCCGTTTATTGATGTAACCTACCACCGTGAAGAATTTGTTTACAAAAAACAGGATAACGGGCTGCTTGAAAAACGGTCGGTTCGTAAGCGCCCGGGTACGGTGGGTATTTGCGCGGCTATTCAAAACCACTACCAGGTGGATACCGTGCCCCATATTATTTGCGGGGGGTTCAGCAGGGAGGAAACAGAGAATGCATTGATTGACCTGCACTTTCTGGGGATAGATAATGTATTGGTGCTCCAGGGCGATGCCATTAAAAATGAAGGCAGGTTTACCCCTGAGCCCGATGGCCACAAATACGCGTCTGAGTTGCTGCAGCAGGTAGTGAAGATGAACAACGGCATTTACCTGGATGATGAACTGCTCAACACCGCGCCTACCGATTTCTGCATCGGGGTAGCCGGCTATCCCGAAAAACATT
>JAGUUF010000110.1 GCA_020063545.1 Cytophagales bacterium | reverse complement strand
TCTTTCGGGTAGCCGTACACTTTAAGTGATGCTTTTTTACGCACCAGGGTTCCTCCTTTGTCAACACCGGGGGCTTTGCCAACCATCCGGGTGGGGATGTCCATTTTAATTTTGCGGTTTTCTTCAATCTGCAAAAAGTCGGCATGGAGAATAATTTCACTTACCGGGTGAAACTGCACCTCCTGGAGGATGGCTTTGCATTCTTCGCCTTCAATGTTCAGGTGTACAAAGTGTGCTTCATTGGTGTATACCAATTCGCGGAACAGAATCATCGGGGCATAAAAGTGAACTTGCTTGTCTCCACCGTACAGCACGCACGGAACGTTACCTTCGTTCCGCAGTTGCTGCGATTGCGACTTGCCGAGATTCGCTCGTTTATACCCTACAATCTCAACAGTTTTCATGGTTTTATTTGATTTAGTTTAACAATAATTACAAACGGATAAAAAGTGAACTGATCGACTCGTGGTCGTGAATTTTTCGGATGGCTTTAGCAAACAGATCGGATACGGTAAGCACCCGGATTTTTGGCGATTTTTGTTTTAATGGCAGTGTATCGGCTACCACAATTTCTTCAAGCACGGAATTTTCAATGTTTTCGTACGCTTTTCCCGACAACACGGGGTGTGTACAGGCTGCCCGTACCGAGCGGGCTCCTTTTTCTTTAAGGAGAACAGCAGCTTTGCAAATGGTACCGGCTGTATCCACCAGGTCATCAACCAAAACAACATCTTTTCCTTCCACTTCACCAATCAGGCGCATGGATTCGACCAGGTTGGCTTCTTTCCGGTATTTATCACACACGGCAAGTTCGGCATCAAAAAATTTGGCGAAGCTCCGTGCCCGTTTAATGCCGCCTACATCGGGTGTGGCAAACATAATGTTCTCAAGGCTCAGCGATTTGAGATACGGCACAAAAATGTAAGAGCCATCGAGGTGGTCAACCGGTATATCGAAGAAACCCTGTATCTGGTCGGCATGCAGGTCGCAGGTCATAATCCGATCGGCACCGGCAGCAGAGATGAGGTTGGCAATCAGTTTGGCGGCTATGGAAACCCGGGGCTTGTCTTTCCGGTCTTGCCGGGCATAGCCAAAGTACGGGATAACCACGTTAACGCTTGATGCACTGGCCCTTTTAGTGGCATCGACCATTAACAGCAGTTCCATCAGGTTATCAGAAGGAGGGATGGTTGACTGGATGATAAATACTTCGTGGCCGCGAACAGATTCGGCAATGTGTGGCGACATTTCGCCATCGCTGAATTGCTGGTAGTTTACCACGCCCAGCGGCTCGCCATACGCATGTGCGATTTTCTCTGCCAGGTAGGTGGTGGCCCGTCCGCTGAATAGTTTTACTGCCATGACGTAATGTAAAAACCCGGCTGCAACCGGGTGCTTTGTTGTCCGACAAGGATTCGAACCCTGACTAAAAGAACCAAAATCTTCTGTGCTACCGTTACACCATCGGACAATCCAATAAGGGTAAAACCGCTAAAACAGGCCAAAACCCTTAAATTTTGGATTGCAAAGGTAGAATTATTTTTGTGAAATACGCCCGCGGCAAACAGAAGATTTTCTGTTTACAGGTCGGTTGGTTTGGATGAGGCCGTACCCTCAATAAACCCCTCGGCCCAAAAGCGGTATTTGTCTAAAATTGAAATTACGGCATTTCGGAGTTGGCGATTGTTGTTGTAATCAATCGAACCGTATACCGATGTGGCGTACCCCTGCCAGATGGAACGATTCTGCCGCCTGTCAAAAAACTGGATGAGGAGCGTGCCCGTTTTCATGTTGAATTTTTTCTGATCGTATTTCAGGTTTTCATCCTGCGACTTTATCCATTCCTCTATTTCAGGCTGAATGTACCCGTTAAACCGAAGGCTGTCGGGGTACATTTTAAAACTGATGAGCAGGTGAGGCCGGTTGTCGGTTTGCCGGTACCCTAAAAACTTCATCCGTGAAATGATGGAACTTTCGATGATATCGTTGGTCATGCTTTCATCGTCCCGGATAGTGGGCCGCATGATTTCAAATGTTCGGTATTTTTTGAACTGGCCTTTGTAGCTGTAATCGTACTCAACAGGTAATTCTTTATACCCGAGGCAGGAGCCCAGAAAAAGGGCAAGCACAAAAAAACTGCAGAAACCCTTCATACCCGCTTCATTTACTTACACAAGGTAGTCTATCAGCTAAAGCTTACCAAAGGAATTTCAACCAGTTTTAACCACATGCGAGGCAACCCATTTTCGGGCGTTTGTGAAGGCCTCAATCCAGGGTGAAACCCTGTCAGCGCTGCGTTCAGCAGGGTAGTAGGGCCAGTTCCACGGGAACAGCGACCGTTCGATATGCGGCATAATGGCAAGGTGCCTGCCATCTGTTGAGCATACGGCAGCAACGGCATTTTCCGAGTCATTGGGGTTTCCTGGATATTCGGCATACGAATAATAGGCTGCCGGAGAATATTGAATGCCGGCAAACCTGAACCTGCCTTCGCCATGGGCTACCCACACACCTAAGCGGCACCCGGCCAGCGAACCCAGCATAATGGAGTTGGTTGCGGGTATCGTTACGTTTACAAAGGCCGATTCAAATTTTCCTGAACCGTTTACCTGCATTTTCGGGTGGTTTTCTTTCAGTTCAGGATAAACCAGGCCGAGTTCCATCATCAACTGGCAGCCGTTGCACACACCCAGGCTAAGGGTATCGGCACGTTTGTAGAAGTTGTCGAGCGCCTGTTTTGCTTTTTCGTTGTAAAGAAATGCCCCGGCCCATCCTTTTGCCGAGCCCAGTACATCGGAGTTGGAAAAGCCGCCAACAAAAACAATCAGGTTAACGTCCGACAAGTCTTCCCTGCCCGAAACCAGGTCGGTCATGTGTACATCCTTCACATCAAAGCCGGCCAGGTACAGCGAGTAGGCCATCTCCCGATCGCCATTAACGCCTTTTTCGCGAATAATAGCTGCGCGAATACCGGAGCGTTCACGCCTGCTTTCCTGGATCTGGAATGTGGTGAATTGACCATCAAACCTTTCTGGGAATTGGTAGTGCAGGGGTTGTTGCTTGTAGTTTTTAAACCGGCTGTCGGCATGTGTTGCTGAACGTTGTTTCCGGTCGAGTAAATGCGATGTTTT
>JAGUUF010000170.1 GCA_020063545.1 Cytophagales bacterium | reverse complement strand
CGGTATACAATTTCAAGTTCATGGGTTGAAAATTTTTCCTTTAATTCATCAACTTCGCACAACTTGTCGAAATCAACCCGCAATTGCTGAATAAGGTTAAACCATATGCCGGGCTTCTGCGTAAGCGAATTGACTTGATATTGGGTTAGGTATTCTAACCACACCGATTTCCGCTCGGGAATTTCGCGCAGGGTATCATAAATATCCCAGAGCCTTCTTAAAAACTCCTCGCGGGTAAAGTCACGTGCATGTATGCTTTCGCTGAACCCGCGCAATGAACTAAACAAAAGTTTGGCCCGTATGGCAAGCAATTGCTTTTCAAACCATTTTTTAATTATCCGTTTATCATACTTTGCGGGCAAATCGATAAGCCATTTATTTTGTTTAAGCGAAGTAAAATGATGCTCCAGGTTAAGCCGGTTATCCAACCGTTCTTCAAGGGTTCGCAAACCATTTTTGTTATACGACAGTCCGTTGGCAATCAGAATGCGCTTCAGAAAAAATTTATGCTCAGAAAATAATTCCCAGCGAATAAGCCGTACCACATTCCGTTGCGCAGTAAGTCGCTGTTGTAATGCAGCCTGGCATTTTCCTATCTGGTCATCGGTTAACGTTGCTTCAACCCCGGCTCCATCAAAGCAATTGAGACAAACCCGTTCCATGTTCTGAAGCCACAACAAATTGGTGGTTTCATCCTTTTCCTCAACCATGGCCTTAAAAAAAACAAATACCGTTTCATCGGTGAGCAGTCCCGCCAGTTCATCGGCATCCGGTTTTCGGGTCAACAGGGCTTCAGCCTCATCAAACGTTACCGGATGGTGAAGCAGTGCTTCAAGGCGTTGGCTTAGCTTTTCCTGAAAATCTTTTACTTCTTTTATCGTTCGTTCAATTTCATCGCGGTCGGTTACCCGGAAACGGGCAAACGACTTTCTGTTTTTCCAGGGATAATCATCGGCTTCGGTGTCTTTAGCGTAACCGGCAAAAGCCTTAAGCCTGCGCATGAAATCCGGCAGGGTCTGAAAATCAAACAAGCGGTACTCCTGCCTGAGGTTAACCCTGGGCGCTCCGGGATCGGACGTGAGGTAAAGTTCTTTGGCAGAAAGGCCGCATTCCTTTTTTGTGAATAATGCTTTTCGAAATTCCTCCAACTCTTCGGTAATCTGATCGATCGTTCGCGAAACCTGCACAAACCTGCGTTCGGTCTGGATTACATCCAACGACCGGTTTTGAGCTTGGTAATCGCCCACACGTTCAACCTGGTTTGCAATTTTCTCAAAGATGAGTTTGCGATCATGGCGGAAATCGTGGACAAGGCCCGTAAATGCCGAAAGGCCGGCATCGCTTAACCGTTCAAACACCACATCAAGGGCAACACGCTTTTGGCAAACCAACAACACACGTTTACCCGAAGCCATGCTGTCGGCCATCAGGTTGGCAATAAGTTGCGACTTACCCGTTCCGGGAGGCCCTTTCACAACAAGGGAGTTACCCAGTTTAGTACATTTAAGCGCATGTTCCTGCCACGCATCAGTTTTAAATGGCGTAAATACACGCTCTTCTTTAACTGCAAGATTTACGGCAACAGCATCATGTACCGGAGCGTGCTGGCCTGCTGCCGATTTCGAACTGAAAAATTCTTCGAGGGTTTCAAACGGGCTATCGTCAAGCAACTTCAGGTAATCCGGTACCAACTGCGAATCAGCCTGCGGGAATATTCCAAGTACAGCTTCAGGGAATAATTTCAATTCACCTTCGCGGTGGGTAGCCTCAAATTGCTCCCTGGTAAATTCTTCAAACCTGCCAATCATACCGGAGAACGTGTCGGGATTGAAGTTGATTTCGACCTGGTCTTTAAGAAGCTGATAGAGTTGCGTACGAAAAACAGTGCTGTCCGAGTCAAACTCTTCAAAGGAGGTTTCGGGCAACACATCGTTTACGGGAAGCTGGTTGAAGTGGAAATAAGCCAGCAACAATGCTTTATTAAAAGTGATCCCGGCATCCTTTCTTACCCTCACAACCCAAGCACCTTTTTCTGCTTCCAACTGAACCGGAAAAAAAAGCAAGGGTGCCCGCACGGGGGTACCGTCATTAAACTTACCGCGCACCAGCGGCCAACCCATGTGTAAATCATGCGTACCCTTTTCTTCATACAGAAACTTTTCCAAACGTTGCAGCCGCTTCAGCTTAGCGCTCACCACGTTAGCGGCTTCCATTCGGCTGTCAGCCACGGGGCAAACAACCTTTGGTTTACCTGCAATCAACGCTTCAACAACTTCAAAGGCATTCTGTACTGCCAGGTGATTAAGTTGAGCCAAATCCATTACCTGTTGGCCTGCACGCAGCAACAGCAACGAGCGGTTGTTACCCGCGAGGCGGGTAAGCCTGCGCAGGTAATTTTTAAAAATATGGTCAGCCCGGTTACTCAACTGCCAGGTAGGGTTTAACTTTTCGGTAGGTTTCAGCCGGTATCAGCCGTACATCGGCAAGATCGTCTGCAGAGCGGAAGCGGCCATGCTGAAATCGGTATGTCACGATTGCACGGGCAACTGCCTTCGAAATATACGGATGAGCCGCAAGTTGTGCTTCACTTGCCTCATTGATGTTAATTTGTTCCGGCTTGAAAAGTGGATCAAGAAAGGTTTGGTTGGTTATGTGTTGAACCAACGCTGAATCCAGTCCATATACTTCATATAGTTGATGCGCAGAAACAAATCCGCCCAAAGTTTCCCGGTACTTTACAATTCTTCTGGCACGAACTGCGCCAATTCCTTTAAGCATTTGAAAGCGTAGCGTATCGGCACGGTTCAGGTCAAAGGGCATTACGTTGCCACCGGCAACAATTGTTTCCGAGTTCTTTCCCTTCTCCGGCAAACTTGCCGACCTGATGACAACCCACGGTTTAAGCCTGCGGTAAAGCGCTGAATCCATAGCGTACAACCTCAATAAATCATGCACGTGCTGAAACCTGCCTCCCTTATTCCGGTAATTAACCAATTGATTGGCGAGGCGTGAAGAAAACCCAAGGGACATCAATTCGGCCGGAGTGACCGTATTTGGATCAAAATAAAAGTACGCAACAGAATCAGGTTTACTCTCATTTGGTTTAACCTCCTCAACCACCTGCCAACGCGCAATAAGGCTATCCAGTTTTGCCTTTTCCATGATGCCGGTTGGGCCTCGGTTTGAAAACCTCCTGTAAACCGGCTCGGAAAAAATGAACACTACAAGCAACGGCAACAAAATAAGGAACGCATTTACCTGGGCGCGTGTAAACCCAAAAAAATTACCGATGTGCCTGCGTAAGCCCATGTCGTTGTAATCAACCAAATTAAACAAAATATAATGGGTTCAGCGTTGTTGCTGTGCGGATGTAATTATCTTTTCTAACTTTCGACTGATTCACCAGTAAGTTGTGCTGACGGAAAACGAACGGGAAAAATACTTCGTTAACCTGGTAAACGAACATCAGGGCCTTATCCACAAGGTTTGCATGATGTACGCCAACGACCGTGAAGCCCGCAATGACCTGTTCCAGGAAGTAGTACTTCAACTATGGAAGTCCTTCCATACGTTCAGGGGCGATTCCAAAATTACAACCTGGATGTACCGGATAGCATTAAACACCGCCATTTCCGGATTGCGCAAACAAAGCCGTAAAATTCAGACACAGGAATTAGATGACTACCACCTGAACGTATCGGACCGCGGGCCGGATAACCAGGAAGAAGATTTTGATAAACTGCAAGGAGCAATCCGGAAATTGTCGGAAATCGAGCGGGCCATGATTATGATGGCGCT
>JAGUUF010000095.1 GCA_020063545.1 Cytophagales bacterium | reverse complement strand
CAGGCATAAAAAAGGAAAAGCCGGTTTCGGGTCATCAATAAAATGTGCCAGCACATGTGCCTCCATGTGGTTCACCTCAATAAGGGGTTTATCCAGGGCCAGCGCCATTCCCTTAGCAAACGAAACGCCTACCAGCAACGAACCCACCAGGCCGGGGCCACGCGTAAAGGCAATGGCATCGAGTGACGATTTTAAAATGCCCGCCTTCTGCAGTGCTTCGTCCACAACAACAACAATGTTTTTCTGGTGGGCGCGAGAAGCCAGTTCGGGCACCACACCGCCATATTTCCGGTGTACCTCCTGTGAGGCAATAATATTATTAAGTACCTTGCCGTTACAAATCACCGCAGCAGAAGTTTCATCGCATGAAGATTCGATGGCAAGGATGACGGGACCCATAGCGTAACGCATGAAACTGCAAGTTATCAAAAATCAGGTATTGTACTGGCTTAAGAGTATTGCGCTCTACGGCATGTACCTGGTTGTACTGGTACTGCTGTCATCGTTTTTTATCCTGCAGATACCGGCCGTTCAAACCCGGATTACACAAGGTTTTCTCGCTTCACTATCCGAACAAACCGGTTTTAACGCAACCATCGGCCGCGTGGAGTTTTATTGGTTCGACCGGATCATGCTGGAACAACTGGCCATTGTTGACCCGGAAGGCAACCTGATGATTGGCGTAAACCGGTTGCTGGTCAATTTTACCTTTAACGGTATTTTCTCCGATAAAAATATTCGCATTGATGCTGTTGCAGCCGATAGCGCCAGGGTGTTTCTTGCGCGAATCCAGGAAACCGACTCCACCCGCAACCTGAATATCAATGTTTTTTCAAAACGACTTCGAAAATCAGATACGAAATCATCCGGTGGGGGCGGAAGCATTCAAATTGGCGAGGCCATCCTGCAGCACTCGTCATTTACTTACCTGAACGATCGCGACAGCATAACTACCGGCTTCGATTACAATCACTTCTCCGTGCAACTTCACGAGGCCGAACTTCAACGGTTTCTGATTCTCGATGATACCGTTTCGTTCCAGGTGGCATCCTTCCAGGCAACGGAAACAAAAACCAGCTTCACCATTCACCAGCTTCAGACGTTCTTCCGCATCTCCGATAAAACCATGGAATTCCTGGGTATTAACCTGAAAGCAGGCGAAAGCGTAATAGCCGATACCCTTTTATTTACGTTTGCTGATCAGGACGATTTGGGTAATTTCGTCAACACGGTTTCAATCGAGGCCAACTTTTCCAATACGGTGGTACATCCTAACGACCTGGCCCTGTTTTTTTCAGAGGCGCGCGTACTGCCCCACCCGCTCACGGTTAATGGAAACGTTACCGGCCGAATAAATGATTTCCGGTTTACCGATATGATAGTAGAAGCCGGCAATACACGGCTTACCGGTACCCTGCAGATGGACGGCCTTCCTGACATAACTGAAACCTTTATTGTGTTGACGCTTAACCAATCAAAAGTTGATTTTGCCGACCTCGGGTTCCTCATCAACCAATCCGCAATTAGCCGGCTTAAACCGTTGGGGCGCGTAAACGTATCGGGGCAATTCCTGGGCTACCCTACCGATTTTGTTGCCACTGGCGATTTTGCCAGCGCCATCGGCCACATCAAATCCGACATTAACCTGAAAACGGATGAAGCAGACTTCGACAGGTCAACTTACCGCGGCCGGCTTGCCTTAACCAATTTTCATTTAGGAAAGTACCTGAACGATACCACCAATTTTCAGATGGTGAGCATGGATGGTGAGATTAACGGCTCTGGTTTGACGTTTAATTCGGCCGATTTTACACTGAAAGGAAATATTTCATCGCTGGGAATTAATGGATATAATTATACATCCATCCAAACCAACGCCAGGTTTGCCAGTCAGCTCTTTAAAGGAAAAATTTCGGTTGATGATCCTAACCTGCAACTCACCATTGACGGCTCCGTTGACCTGCGCAAGGGTGCCGACCGGTTTAATTTTACCGGTATTCTCGATACCCTTAACCTGGATAAGATTAACCTGGCACTAAGGCCATTGTTTATCCGAACAAAAATGGATGTGGCCATGCAGGGCCTTGAACTTGACAGCCTTAAAGGAAAGGCCGAACTCACCGACCTGACCATCGTGTACAAAGATGAATCCCTTCAACTGAACCAGGTTTTACTGGAGGCCTTCCGGGATAATACCCAGCGAAAATTGAAACTACAAACCACGGTAGCTGATGCCGAAGTATCGGGCGATTTTTATTTCTCCGATTTGTTCAGCGACATTCAACGCCTGCTCAACGAGTTCTACCTGAACATCGAAAACAACCGGGAAGCAATTAAATCCTATTACGCTAACCGGTTGCATAAGCCTAAACAATACCATGCTGATTTTGCCATTTACCTGAAAGACATCCGGTCAGCGATGGAAGTAGCCGACATTCCCCTCTCCATCAGCCTGAATACAGGAATTGAAGGTAGGTTTTCCAGTGGAACCACCACCAACATCCAGGCATTTACCCGGTTTGATTCACTTAAATATGGTGGCCAATCTTTTTTCGGCAACCACGTTGAGGTTAATGCTTCGAAAATTGCCGACAGTGCCCGCACACTGGCCATGGTTTACCTTCAATCCAAAAGGCAGGCACTGGCGCGCGATATTGAAACCGAAAACCTGTCCGCTGAAGCCATCTGGGACAGTAACCAAATTACCATGGACTTCAGCATAAAGCAGGAGGATATCAACTCCATTGATCTGCATACTGTTGTTGATTTCGGTGACAGCACCCACATCCGCTTTCTCCCTTCAAGCATAAAACTCCTGGAACAGATCTGGACTTTTGACCCGTTAAATAAAATTGTACTGAAAGGAAGGGAGTGGGTCTTCAGCCATGTAACCCTCATGCACCAACAGCAGGCAATTGGATTGAACGGCCATATTTCGGCCGACTCAGCCCGTGCATTAACCTTGTTTGTAAAGGATTTCGACCTGATATCGCTTAACCCGCTAATCGGGCGCAACCTGCTTGGCACAACCAACGCAACGGTTACCCTCAACAACTATTACGGTCAGCCGAATATTCAAAACAGCCTTTCCATCCGGCAACTTACAATGGATGGATTTTTAATCGGGGATATTACCGGAAACAACCTGTGGGATTCGGAGGCAAAACTTTTTGACCTGAATTTTTTTATTGACCGCCTGGGCAGCCGCATCGTGAACTGCAACGGATACTACAATCCTACCGAACAGGCAAGCCCCCTTAATGTTACTGCACGCTTTACCCAGGCCAATCTTAAAATTTTTGAACCTTTTCTGGATGATATATTCAGCCAGTTTCAGGGAACCTTAACCGGAAACTACACCATTACCGGGCAACTGTCCGATCCAAAACTTAACGGCAGCGGCCGTATTGAAAACGGGGGAGTACTGGTCAATTACCTGAATACAGCATACCAGTTTAACGGCACCATCGGCCTTACACCAACCTCCATCTATTTTCAGGAAGTTACCCTTACCGATGCTTTGCGTAACCGCGGATTACTGAACGGAACCATTACGCACGCTAACTTTTCTAATATGGAATTGAACCTGGCGGCCAGGTTTACCGACTTGCAGGTATTGAATACAACAGCACAGGATAACACCATGTTTTACGGACAGGCGTATGCCTCGGGCGATGTTAGCATTACCGGCCCCGTAAACAACCTGAAAATTACGGCTAATGCCACCACACGGAAAAACACAAGGCTGTTTATTCCGATTAGCGGCACAACCACTACCGAACAAAAAGACTTCATCACCTTCGTAAACTTCAGCGACTCCACCTACCAGGCAAGCCAGCGCACTGAAACCGTAAAGCGGATTAACCTGACCGGACTAACAATCGACTTTAATATTGATGTAACCCCCGATGCCTATTGCGAAATCATCTTTGACCTGAAGGCCGGAGACATCATCCGGGGGCGCGGAACCGGCAAACTTAAACTACAACTCGATACCAAGGGTGAATTCAACATGTTCGGCCCGCTGGAGTTCACCGAAGGCTGGTACAACTTTACCCTGTACGACATTATTAATAAGGAATTTCAGATAAAGCCCGGCAGCCGCATAACCTGGTATGGCGATCCGTACCAGGCTGTGCTCAATATTGATGCCACCTACAACCAACTGGCCTCACTGGCGCCCATTCTTTCCGATCCTTCCCTGCGCGAGGTTACGCAGATTAAACGCAAATACCCGGTGCAGGTATTGCTTAAACTGGAAGGCCCCATGCTGGCCCCTCAGATCAACTTTGATATTGAAGCAAAGGATCTACCCAAATCCATACCGGTTGACGGCCGCCCGCCTGTTGCTCTTGACCTGGAATTTTACTCGTTTAAAAGCAAGATTGATGAACAGGAACTGAAGAAACAGGTTTTCAGCCTAATTATTCTTCGCAGGTTTTCTCCGTTGGAGTCGGCCATCAGCATGAGCGGCTCGGTAGCAAACAGCGTAAGCGAACTGCTCTCCAACCAGTTAAGCTACTGGATGAGCCAGGTAGACGAAAACCTGGTAATTGACGTTGATCTCGGCACCATGGATCAGGAAACCTTTAACACCTTCCAACTCAGGTTGTCGTACACCTTTATGAACGGCCGGCTTCGGGTAACCGGTGACGGCACCTTTAACAACCAGCCCGGCACCAACACCACGGGCAACCAGCCGGGTACCGCTGCGCCCGTTGCCGGAGACTGGACCGTGGACTACCTGCTTACACCGGATGGAACCTTTAAAGTTAAAATGTACAGCCGCACCAATGTAAACCAACTGGCCACCAACACCACCAACCAAACTACATTAACCACCGGGGTTAGTTTAATGTACACGCGCAGCTTTAATGAACTGAAAGATCTGCTTCGCGCCAGCCGCAACCGGAATTTGAGAAGACCGGAAGACGAAGTCCCGGATGAACCTGTTAAAGACGATGAAGGCAATTAGCATACTTATCCTAATCAGCCTTCAACTCATCCTACACGCCCAGGACACCACACAGGTTGTTAACCGCAAGCGGCTGAACACGGTAATCATCACAGGCAGCACCGCCTATACCGCAACACTTATCGGGTTAAGCCAATTGTGGTATGCCGACAGCGAACGGCAACCGTTTCAATTTTTCAACGACAATAACGAGTGGAAGCAAATGGATAAAGTCGGGCATTTTTATGCAGGCTTTCATTTCAGTTCGGCCACATCAGCTGTTTTACAATGGAGCAACGTGCCCAAACACAAAGCCGATTTATGGGGCTCGGTTACCGGCTTCCTTATCCTGCTTCCTATCGAAATCATGGACGGCTTCTCTGCCGATTACGGTGCCTCCGTTGGCGATCTTGCAGCCAATGCAGCAGGGTCGGCCTTTTATCTTGGACAATCGGTATTGTGGAATGAAGTGCGGTTGCACCCCAAATTTTCATTTCATCGCACCGGATACCCCGCCCTTCGCACCGATGGAACATTGGGACAAGGTTTGCCGGGTGAAATTATTAAAGACTATAACGGACAAACCTACTGGATATCGGTTGATCTGGATAAATTCTTCCGCTTTCCTAAATGGTTTAACCTGGCACTGGGGTATGGCGCGCACGACATGGTGTATGCCCGCGATGCCGAAAACATGGCCGCAGGGTATGATGCGTACCGCCAGTATTACATCGGCATGGATTTCGACCTGTCACATATCAAAACAAAATCCAAATTGCTTAATACCGGCCTGTTCATACTCAACATGGTAAAGCTACCGGCACCGGCATTTTCCTTTTCACGAAGGGGAAACAACTTCACTATGTTCCAATTCTGAAAGTTGACGCTTTTTTTATACCTTCCTACCACAAAACCCGCTTGTTATGAGCATCCTTCAGGCTGTTAAGCAATATGCCGACCAGATTGGCGGCACCTTTACCGATTACGATCACACCAAAGCCATTGTGGTGGTTCCCCTTAACAACGGACGGTTTCAAACCGTATTAGTGGTGCTGGAAAAGAGTAAAACTTCGGGTAAAGAACGGGCGGTATTCACCAGCAAAGTTGCCGAATACAATCCCTCGATTGACACGTATGATTTGCTGGTTCACAACGGACATTTCGACTACAGTAAATTCATCATCGAAGACGGCCAGCTAAAAGTGGTGGCGTCAAGCCTGGTGGATACCACCGCTCCGGACGATGTAAAGTACATGATCCAGGAAGTGGCCCAACTTGCCGACCATTACGAATTGAAATTTACCGGCAAAGACATCCACTAAACCAACCGAATCGCTATTTCGTTATTTTTGCAACGCAAGCCGGCTTACCGCTCAGCCTTTGGCAGGGAGGAAAGTCCGGGCAACTTCAGGAAGCATACCCCGGGAAACCGGGGGGTTTGGCGGAAAGCGCCAGATACAGATAGTGCCACAGAGAACAGGTAGCCCTGACGGTTACCGTCAGGGTGATAGTGAAAAGGCGGGGTAAGAGCCCACCGCCCCGGTTGTAACCACCGGGGGCACGGAAAACCTTATGTGTTGAAAGGTCAAATAAGTCCTGGCTATGAATGTCCTGATTCAACTCCGACTTGCCTCGGATGCCGGGACGGGTGGACCGATTGATCCCGCCCAGGGCGGGACCAGATAAATGGTAAGCACCCCGCCCCTGGCGGGGAACAGAACCCGGCTTACAGGCTTGCACCATAAACCTTCCGGAAATGCCGGAAGGTTTATTTTTGATTTAATGCTATGATTATGGCGAAAATTCTGATTGTTGACGACATGGCGGCTATCCGCTCTTCGCTGCGCGAAATACTGGAACATGAAGGGCACGAGGTGATGGAAGCAAAAGACGGTGAGGAGGCACTAAAAGTGCTGGAACAACATGAAATTCCTGTTGCCTTTTGCGATGTGAAAATGCCCAAACTCGATGGTATTGAACTTTTGGAGCGCGTGAAGAAATCAGGTATTCCTACGGCATTTATTATGATTTCCGCACACGGCACAAAAGAAACTGCCCTGGAGTGCATTAAGCGAGGCGCTTATTTCTTTATTCAGAAACCCTTCGAGAGCATCGAAACTATTCTGATTCACCTCAGGAATGTGCTGGAACGCAACAACCTGCGCGAAGAGAATAAAGTGTTGCGAAAAAAAATCAGCAAAGACTCAGCCATCATCGGTGAATCGGAAGCCATTCTTCAGGTTAAGGCCATGATCGAAAAGGTTGCACCAACGGAAGCAAGGGTGTTGATAACCGGCCCGAATGGATCAGGCAAAGAATTGGTGGCGCGGCAAATCCACGAAAAAAGCAGGCGCTCCGAAATGCCCCTGGTTGAAGTGAATTGTGCAGCCATTCCTTCTGAATTGATAGAGAGCGAATTATTCGGTCATGAAAAAGGATCATTCACCTCGGCCATTAAACAACGTATAGGAAAGTTTGAGCAGGCTGAGGGCGGCACCCTTTTCCTGGACGAAATTGGCGACATGAGTTTGTCGGCACAGGCCAAAGTATTGCGGGCACTGCAGGAAAACAAAATAACCCGGGTAGGAGGCGAAAAGGAAATTATTGTTAACGTTCGGATAATTGCCGCCACTAATAAAGACCTCAGAAAAGAAATAGCCGAAAACCGGTTCCGCGAAGATTTGTATCACCGGTTAAGTGTAATTGTTGTAAAAGTACCGGCCCTGGCCGACCGAAAGGAGGACATTCCCTTATTGGCCGATAAGTTCCTGACAGACATTGCAGAAGAACATGGTAATAAAAAGAAACGCATTAGCGAAAATGCGTTAAAGGCCTTAAAAAGTTATCCTTGGACGGGTAACGTTAGAGAATTACGTAATGTGATTGAACGCCTCGTAATTATGTCGGGAGAGGAAATAACTCCGAAAGACGTAGAGAATTTCCTGTAAGCTAAATCAGATTCGCTTCTCAACTGCCTGACGGGCAGGAACCTCCTTTTTGCTGTACGTAGGACAGGTGTACTGGCTGCATGCGGATATAAAACCGGCCAAAAGGAGGAAAATAACAAGCTTTTTCATTCAACGTGGCTTTTTGGTTGAAACAAAAATAGAACACTTCGGGTACAAAACAAATTCAACGTACTTTTTTACCGTTAATCGTAAAATTTGGCTACTCGGCCATCAGGTTGCAGCCCCTTACTTCGGTATTATCCAACCGGCCGCTCACCTCAAACGAACCATCTTCAAAAACAGTGCCCATATCACCCGTTTCAATAAAGGCAATGGAATGAAGATTAGCCAGGTCAATAACGTTAAGCCCCCCGGCCTTGTTTCGCTGGCCAACAAACGTGGGGTCGGTAATATCCCGGGCTAAAACCCGCATCCAGGGTGGGCATTGAAACCGGCCATCCTTACCGGTATAAGCTTGCGAAAGCAACTCGGTCATCCCGTATTCGGAATAAATCCTATCCACCTGAAGACCATTTTTGAGGATTTCATGAAGTTCATCCCGGGTTACTTCTTTACGCCTGCCTTTCATCCCCCCAGTTTCAACCACCAGGCAGTTGCGCAAATCAGGCGAATATGTTTCTGCCAAATCCAGCAACGCAAACGCAACACCCCACACCACAACCGTGCGTTCACCACGGGCATTGAGCTTCTTTACATCGTTAACCAACTGCCCCAGGTCGCTCAGGTAAAAACCCGAACCCCTGCTTCCGGATGCCTGTATAAAATGTTCCATCATGGTTACCAGCGAAGAATTTTTACGTTCCAGGTATGATGGAAGCAACGCCAGGAAGTGATACCCGTTCAACGGCCCGAAAAAATGTTCAAAACACTTGCGGGCATTATTCAGGTAAAAGGAAACATCCTGAATATAATGACTGCTTACGGCTGTCCCTGTTGTGCCGCTGCTGGCGAAAAGAGCCTCTTCGTTCCAGTTACCGGTTTTGACGGCACGGGTCTTAAAAAACTCAATAGGCAAAAATGGAATTTCTTCAATAACCGTAATCTTTTCAGGATTAATCCTTCTCGCTTCGATGTATTGCCGGTAGATGGGGTTATGTAGCGCCTGGTAGCGGAATACAGGAAGTGCAATATTTTCGAAAGTTGCCTCGTTTACTGTGTATATTTGGGATTGAAAACCTTTAGGCTTTTCCAAGTGTTTTGAAGATTGCAGGTTCAAAGTTAGGGTATGAAAGTTATTAAGAGTGTTGTTCTGTTCTGTTTTTTGCTGGCAGGCATCAGTTCCTGCTTTGAACCACCCGACTTCAACGATGCCCCGGAGATATCGTTCAACAAAATTGAATTTAAGGTAACGCCAGAATTTAGTGAAATGGACACGCTGGTTCTTTACATTGATTTTAAAGACGGCAATGGCGATATAGGATTTAATAAGTCCAACCTGCAGCACTTCAGCGATCCGTTCCACCCGTATACATATTACCTGGAAACCCCGGGGGGCGTGCGGCCGGTTGCAACTGAACAAGTAAGGATTACTGCCCCTGATCCGATTCCGCAGGAAGTTTCGTTGTTAAAAGCATCACCGCCACTGGGCAAATTGGTTACCAACCGTACCCGTAACAAACCCGGTTATGGTTTCCTTCCACCCCTTAACCCCGGTAAACTCGGCTGCCAGGATTACATCGTTTCCTACCTGATTATACCCCCCGAGTTATTATCAACCATTGATACCACCTATAACGTAGTCGCCTCCAGCGGTTCAGGGGCTGTTTTAATACGCGACACACTTTACTATGATCGAAACCCCAACTTTTATAATATCCGTGTTCGCTTTTACCAGAAAATAAATGGTGCACTGCAGGAGTTCAGCTGGGAAAATGAATTCTGTTCTACTTTTAACGGGCGGCTTCCCATGCTTTCCGACAGCAACAGCCCGCTTGAAGGAACTATCCGATACAACATGCAGTCACTTGGATTTTTGTCGTTGTTCAGTGTAAAAACACTCGCGCTTGATGTCATCATCACCGACCGTACTTTACAGTCTGATTCAATACGTACCCCGGAATTTACCCTGGACCGGATACGGGTGAACTAATACAAGGAAGGGAAGCGCTTCGGATCAACTTCGTGCATTAGGCTATACACCTTTTCTATTACATCATCGCTGCTGGGTTTCGAAAAATAATCCCCGTCTGATGAGTACGCAGGACGGTGCTCTTTCGCTGTTATGGTTACCGGCTGTGAATCGATATACCGGTACCCGTTCTGCACTTCAAGCACCTGTTGCATCATATAGGCTGTTGCCCCTCCCGGCACATCTTCATCAGCAAAAACCACACGACTTGTTTTTCTGACCGATTCAACAATTGTATGATTACTATCAAATGGAAGAAGGGTTTGTACATCAATCACCTCGCATGAAATGCCCAGTTCAGCCAATTCCTCGGCTGCCTCCAAAACAATGCGGCACATCGAGCCATAGGTAACAATCGTTACATCCTCGCCCCCACGCAGTATCTCGGGCTTACCGAGGGGTACGGTAAACTCCCCGATGTTGTCGGGCAGGCGTTCTTTTAGCCGGTAGCCATTCAGGCATTCAATAATCAGGGCCGGGTCATCCGAACGGAGCATGGTATTATAAAAGCCGGCAGCCTGCGTCATGTCGCGGGGCACCAGCACAAAGATACCACGTAAGCTGTGCAGGATCATGCCGATGGGTGAACCCGAATGCCAAACGCCTTCAAGCCGGTGGCCGCGTGTGCGAATAATAAGTGGGGCCTTTTGCCCGCCTTTTGTACGGTACTGCAGGCATGCCAGGTCATCACTCATAATCTGAAGCGCATACAACAGGTAATCGAGGTATTGGATTTCGGCAATCGGGCGAAGGCCGCGAAGGGCTGCCCCGATTCCCTGACCGATGATGGTGCACTCGCGAATGCCGGTATCGGTTACCCGCAGCACGCCAAACTTTTCCTGCAAGCCGGCAAAACCCTGGTTAACATCGCCAATCTTACCTACATCTTCCCCAATGGCAAAAACACGCGGATCGCGGCTCAGGGCCGCATCAAAACAAGCCCGCACAACCTCGCGGCCATCAACTTCGGGCGATGCGTCTGAAAACTCCGGCTTAATTTCATCAACTTTCAACGCTGACTTTTCCGACTGGCTGTACAGGTGTGAACTGTACTGATCGGCAGCTTTTTCAAATGCCCGGTTAATCCATTGAATTAACTCCGTTCGTACCGGTCCATCGCTTCGCAAGATGCGCAAAGCTTTACGCGCAGCCCTCATGGAATCGAGTTTAACCGGGTTAATCGTTTTTTCAAGTTGTTCCTTAATCTGTTCCAGCTCTGCTGATGACGAAGTATGCTCAGCCGCCCTTACCAGAATATCCAGCAGGTTTTTCTGATCGGCCTGAATTTCCTGGTTAAAGGCCTTCCATGCCTTTTCTTTAGCAGACCGTGCAGTTTGTTTTGCCTCGGCTTCAATAGCATCAAGTTCTTCAGGCAATACCAACACCTCGTCAATTATCCACTCCCGCATCTTGCGTATGCAATCGAAAGCTGCTTCCCACTCAAGCCGTTCAACAGATTTGTACCGCTCATGCGAACCGCTGGTGGAGTGGCCCTGGGGCTGTGTCATCTCTTCAACATGAACCAACACAGGCACATGCTCATCGCGGCAAACACTGGCAGCACGTTGGTAAGCAGTTATCAGCGAAGGATAATCCCACCCCTTTACCGTAATGATTTCAAAGCCTTTTTCAGAGGCCGTGCGTTGGAGGCCTGTCATTAACCTGGAAATACTTCCCTTTGTTGTATGGTACTCCTGGGGTACTGAAATGCCGTAGTTATCATCCCACACCGAAACAAGCATCGGTATTTGCAACACGCCCGCAGCATTCAAGGCTTCGAAAAACATGCCTTCCGATGTAGAGGCATTGCCAATGGTTCCGAAAGCAATTTCGTTTCCGTTATCGGAAAGGGTTGTGAATTGCTTTAACTCCGGGACATTCCGAAATAATTTCGATGCATACGCCATACCCACCAGCCGGGGCATTTGCCCCGCTGTAGGGCTAATGTCTGCGCTGCTATTCTTCAGTTTGGTCAGATCTTTCAACTCGCCCTGCTCATCCAGCATACGGGTTGCAAAGTGTCCGTTCATAAGCCGTCCGGCAGAAGCAGGTTCGGCTTCCACATCGGTATGCGCATAGAGTTGTGCAAAGTATTGCTGTAAGGTAAGCTCTTTGATGGCGAACATGAACGTCTGATCGCGGTAATACCCTGCCCGGAAATCGCCCGGGCGAAAAACTTTTGCCATTGCCAGTTGGGCTACCTCTTTGCCATCTCCAAAAATCCCAAACTTGGCTTTGCCCATAAAAACTTCCTTCCTCCCGAGCAGGCTTGCTTCGCGGCTTTCGCAGGCAAGGCGATAATCGGCAAGGATTTCCTTTACACGGGCCTGCGAATACTTAACTTTCGATTCCTTTGTAATGCTCACGTGCGATACGATCAGGTTCAAAAATAGCCAATAGCCCGGCAATTGACAATTGCGAATTGCCGGTTGACGGT
>JAGUUF010000395.1 GCA_020063545.1 Cytophagales bacterium | reverse complement strand
GGATTCCATTAACCACCACACCCTATACCTTCAGGGCCCAGACCGTTAATGCCGTTGATGCCACCGCCATTAATACGGGCACCATTGCAGACGCGCGCCTTTCAACCCACCTGCAGGATCTTGCCGATGGAACGCTTACCGGCTCAAAAGTGGGCACCGGCATTAATGCCGCCAACATAACCACAGGCACCCTTGGGGTTGCCAATGGTGGTACGGGTGCTACCACTGCAGCAGCAGCCCGCACTAACCTGGGGCTTGGCTCGCTTTCTACCCTTAATGCCGTAGGTTCAACAGAAATAACAGACGGTTCAGTTGCCACAACTGACCTTGCCGATAACTCCGTAACTACGGCAAAGATTGTAGATGGTACCATCGCCAATGCCGACATTAACGCATCAGCAGCCATAGCAGTAACCAAACTGGCCGCAGGTACTAATGGCCAGCTATTAACAACTACAGGTGGTGTGCCTACCTGGACTACCCCTGCTTTTGGTACAGTAACCAGTGTAGCCACAGGCACCGGGCTTACCGGTGGGCCCATAACCACAACCGGAACGGTTTCCATTGCAACGGGTGGCGTTACCACTGCGTTGCTGGCCGATAACTCCGTAACCAGTGCCAAGATTGTGGATGCTACTATTGCCACAGCCGACCTGGCCGATGGGTCAGTTTCTACGGTTAAGTTGGCTGATAACTCAGTTACCAGTGCTAAAATTGTGGATGGAACAATAGCAACTGCCGACATTGCCGATGGCGCAATTACCGCGGCTAAACTGGCTTCAGGATCTACCCTTACCGGCAGCGGAGCAACCAACCGTTTGGCTTTCTGGTCGGGCACGACCGCATTAAGTTCTTCTTCTACGTTAACATGGAATGGAACGAATCTTGGTATAGGCCCGGCCTCGGCAACAAACTTTTTGCATGTTGCCGCTGATGTAGGTGGATCTACTTCAGTAGCTACACTTGAAGGGCATTCAGCAACAGCAAGCCGTGGACCGGGTATAACCTTCCTCCGTTCCAAAGGAAGCCTGGCAACCCCAAGCGCGGTTGCAGACGGTGATTACCTTGGGGGAGTAGGTGCTTTAGGACGAACCGCCTCAGCTTATAACATCAGCAGTGGAATTCAATTTGAAGTTGATGGAGCAGTAGCCGGCACAAGCGTGCCTGGCCGAATAACGTTTTCTACTACTAACGTAGCTTCATCATCCGCCTCTGAAAAAATGAGGCTGACTAACGATGGAAGATTAGGAATTGGTACTACTACTCCCTCATTTCCACTCGATGTTAATTTCTCTGTCGGTGCATCCACAGCAAAATTTGGGGCATCAAACCCGATTTGTTTTGTTGCTAATGCACCAATGGTCGGATTCAATATTTTCTGGGGCACTGGTTACACCTATCACTCATCTAATTTTGGCGGTATCCTTACATTTAACCAGGAACTTTCTGGTGGATTTTCTTTTAATACTGCACCAAGTGGTACAGCTGGAACTGCCGCTACCATGACATCACGCCTGGCAATATCAAATACCGGTAACGTGGGTATTGGTACTACGACACCTAGTTCAGCCCTTGAAGTTAACGGATATACAAAACTTGGAAGTTCAGCGCCTGGTATTCGCACGGCATTATTTACGGGTACCACTGGTTCAACCCAAGGAGCAACTGTTTCTATCCCCTTAACTGGAATTACGGGAGCACAAATTTTATCCGTTGATGTGATGGTTGAGTGGGCTGCTGGCAGTTGGCTTTCCCAAGGGTACTATAACACCGGATATAAATTTTATTGGTACACTAGCGGGTCAACAATATTTGTTATCAATGACGCAACTTCTTCCGGCTTTATTCTTTCAAGGCCTATTAGGGTATTTGTAATCTATCAGCCTTAGGCGCAATGAAAACTCTCATTCTTCTTTTCATCTTACTAAACGGAGGATTGCTGGCCATAGGGCAAACCATACCCATGCAAACCTTCAGCGCAGGCGGAACCACAACGTTCCAGTCGGGGGCGGTGGCATCCTTTGGCGCCATCGGCCAGCCCATGGTGCTGCCGCGGATAACAGCCGTCAGCTCAGGTGGCGGGGTAGCCGTAGCGGCCGATCTGATGTTTTCCGATATAGCGATTGATAACACCCCCCCGTCTTTCGTGGGCTCGCCAACCATTACGGTAACCAAATCCACAGGGGGTATTACCGGAACCATCTCGGCCAATGCCACCGATGCAGAAAGTACACCGCGGGTATACATGTACCACCGCCCGATTGCCGGGGGCGGAACGTATGACTCCACCCAACTTACCGGCTCGGGGCCTTTCACGCTTGACCTCAGCACATTGGATGCGGCCGAATACGATAACATGGGTATTGAGTACTACCTGAAAGCATTCGACTCCAGACCAAATATGGCACGGCACCCTACTACGGGAACGCTGTTCGGCAGAATGACCGACCCGGATGCCAAAGTACCGGCCGCCCTGCTCTCCTATGGAAGCAATCAATCCAACTACCGGATAATCGGCATTCCCTATTCCCTTACCGGTGCCATCACTGAAGTTTTTACTGACATCGGCCCTGCCGATAAATCCAAGTACAGGATTTTCAGGTACGAAAGCACCCAAACGTATGCCGAAGGTCCTGGTGATTTTAACACCATTGACCGCGGCAAGGGCTATTTCATTATTCAATCAGCCGCCCGAAGTAATGTGGTTCTCAAAATGGGCTCCCAACAGGCACCCAACAACCATCGGAACAGCCTTTACCAGATGTCGCTGCATAACGGCTGGAACCTGATCGGAAATCCGTATACCGTTCCCATCAATTGGGATAATGTGAAAGCCTTTACAGGCAATAACGGAAGCGCGCTTGGTCAATTGAAAGTTTACGGAAGTTCCGGATACTCAAACGCCACACAGCTTGAACCCTTTCAGGGCGCCTTTGTAAATGTTACCGGAAACCAAACCGTTACCATTCCATTCCTTGGGCAAACCACACCCGGTGGCCGTGAAAAGCCGGAGTTTGTAACCGACATCAGTCAGCCCAACTGGAAAGTAGGCCTCACCATCAGCCAAGGCGAACTCACCAGTCAGCTAAGCGAATTCGGAATGCACCCGGTGGCGTCCGTACAGGCCGATGAAACTGACGACTTCAACCCGCCACCGCTGTTCGATTTCGTGGAAATTAACTTCCCGCACCCCGAACACCAGCTTGGCGCTTTCGCTACCGACATTGTGAACCCGCAGGCTGAATACGTGTGGCGCTTCAATGCCGATGTAAGCCGGCCCGAGGATGCCGAGCTGTCGTGGAATAACCAGCACTTCGGCAGCAACAACCTTGAACTCTACCTCTACGATGTTCAGAACAACCGGGTGGTGAACATGCGCGAAGAAAACCGCTATGCGTTTGCACCAAACCAGTCGAAACAGTTTAAGATTTATTACGGGGTTGACATACGTGGGCGTATCGGTCCGGATGAAATCCAGGTGCTGGCACCCTACCCCAATCCGTTTGGGCTGAAGCAGCCGGTAACCTTTTCTATCGGCTTACCTGAAAATCCCGGAAGTAAAAAGTATGCCGTTAACCTGGTTATCCGCAACAGCATGGGCCAGCAGGTGTTTACCTATGGCGACCAGTTAAACCCCGGCATCCATACCGTTACCTGGGATGGCCGCAGGCCCGATGGTGAAACCAATGCCCAGGGATTTTATGTGTACACTGTTAAAGCCGGTAACCGCACCTTTACCGGCAAAATTCTCTTCCTAAACAGCCATTAATTATGAACCATTCATCATATAGTAAAGCATTTACCTCCCCCCTTCAGGGGGGATTGAGGGGGGTGTTTGCGTTAGCCCTGCTTATCTTAAGTTTTACGACAAGCGCCCAAACCGTGACCATTTCGTGGGTAGAAATAGCCGGAACAAAGATTATTGTGCATTACGACCTGGAAACCTCCAATCCTAACCACGAGTTCTCCATTAGTCTTTTTTCATCAAAAGATAACTTCTCCGCCCCTCTTACCAAGGTTACCGGAGATGTAGGTAACGAGATTAAGCCCGGGAAGGACAAGAAGATAATCTGGGACGTAGTTTCCGAATTGGGAAGTTTTAAGGGCGACCTGGAACTTGAAGTGCGCGGAAAAATTTTCGTACCTTTTATGAAGCTTACAAACTTCGACACCGCTAAAAAGTATAAACGAGGCAAAAGCTACCCGCTGACGTGGACTTCCGGCAACATGGGCGGCCAGATTGACATCGAACTTTATGACGGCCAAACCCGTGTAAACAGCGACCGGAATGTAGCCAACAGCGGAAAGTTTGAATGGGTAATACCGGGTAGTGTAAAGCCCGGAAGCAATTATCGGCTGAAATTTACCGATACGAAAAACCGCGAAGACGTGATTTATACTAAAGAATTCAGAATTGTACCTAAAACCCCAACGGCCGTCAAAGCCCTGATAGGTCTTGCTGTTGTTGGAGGTGGAGCAGCTGCTCTTGCCGGTGGTGGTGGCGGAGGTGGTGGTGGAACTACGCCCACCAGCGATTTACCAGGCCCACCCCCTGTGCCCAACTAATCAGAAACAACTTTCGTTATTAAAAATTAAATAAAGTAAAAACCCAAACATCCGATGAAAACAAAATTAATTGCCCTCTCGCTTCTGTTTCTCATCGCTATACCCGCCTTGTACGGGCAAACGATCAGCGCGAAAACCAACAAGGTATCGGTTGATTTTACAAACGCGAAGAATGATACCAACTCTTCGTTTCCGAAGATAAACTGGATAACACCGGTAAACGAAACGGTATTCCAGAAAGACGCCAAGTTTGATGTAAAATTCAACATCGAATCGCGCGACCCGCTGGTAAAGGTTACCGTTAACGTGCGCGAGAAAGATTCATCGCCCTCGCTTCGTGGCGGCACCACCGCATCGCAGGGAGCCCTGCGTGGCTCCATGCCGGTTGAAGTAAAAGATGGCGACAAGTACAACATGCTGGTAGAGCGCAGGATTACCTTGCTGGATGGGGTTAACGAGGTGGAGATAATTGCCGAAAACCAGCAAGGCGTAAAAGCCTCCAGTTCACGTTTCGTGCACGTAGGCGAAACCCTTACCGCTGATGCCGGTAAACTTCAGCGTACGGATTACGCCTTAATCATCGTAACCGATAAGTACGAAAACTGGCCCAAGCTTACCAACCCGGTATTTGACGGCCGTACTATTGGCCGCGAGCTGGAAACCGCTTTCGGATTTAAAGTGGATATCATTGAAAACCCTTCGCAGGATCAGATCTGGGCTAAACTGCGCGAGTATGCCGAAAAGAAATACATGCCGCTCGATCAGCTTTTCATCTTTATTGCCGGCCACGGCCATTTTGACGACACCTTTAAGGAAGGATACCTGGTGGTGAAGGAATCGCTGGTAAACGATGCCGGTAATTCTACCTACATTTCGCACAACCGGTTGCGAAACAACATCAACAATATCCCGTGCGAACACATTTTCTTAACCATGGATGTTTGCTTTGGCGGTACGTTCGATGATGCTATTGCTTCATCCCGCGGGGCGATGGAATCACCTTATAAGGAAATATCCCAGAGCGAATTCATAACCCGCAAACTTGCCTACAAAACCCGCAAGTACTTAACCAGCGGTGGTAAAGAATACGTTTCAGACGGCACACCCGGGCACCACTCTCCTTTCGCTGCCCGCCTTATAGCCGCATTAAAAAGCCGCGGTGGCAACGATGGCATCGTGAGCCTGAATGAACTGCTTACCTATGTTGAAAAACTGAATCCCGAACCCAAGTTCGGTAAGTTCGGCAACGATGCGCCCGGCAGCGAGTTTGTATTTGTGGTGAAGTAACCTGCAAATAAAGGTTTGTAAAAAAGCCCGGATTATCACCGGGCTTTTTTATTATTCAGTAACCCTGACCGGGAACCGTTATTGACGGCATCGATGTAACGTTTTTCAAATTAGAATAGATTTACGCCCATTACCGTCTCTTTGCTTACTGCGTAAAACTGCTTATGCACGTTAAAGGGAGGTTCGTCATCTGACTCTTTGAGCACATACGTTCCATCTTCCCGCATCACGTAGGCATTTACATTATCCTTAAGGTTAAAACGGAGGATATTCATAGCCTGCTTTTTCAGAATTTCTTCATCCAGCATAAACAACGACTCAATCCTGCGGTCGAAACTGCGCACCATAGCATCGGCACTGCCAATGTACACCTTCGGCTGCCCCCCATTATGGAAATAATAAATACGGGAGTGTTCCAGGTATTCTCCTACAATGCTTATCACTTCAATATTCTCACTTAAATCCTTTCTGCCAGGGCGAAGGCAACACATTCCGCGCACAATAAGTTTGATAGGCACACCTGCCTGAGAGGCTGCATACAGTTCATCAATAAACTCTTTATCCTGCAGGGAATTCATTTTGATGACAATACCGCTTGGCAAGCCGTTTCGCGCATTTTCAGCTTCACGTTTTACCAGGTTACACAACTGGATGCGCATATCGCGAGGCGAGGTGATCAGGTTCCGGTAGGCCGATGGCTGCGAATGCCCGGTAATAACATTGAAGAACTCCGACACATCGTGGGCATAAATTTCCTTTGTTGTGAGTAATCCAATATCTGTGTATAAACGGGCTGTAGTTTCATTGTAATTGCCACTGGCCAGGTGTACGTACCGGTAAACTTTATCATCGGGCTCCTTCCGTACGATAAGCAGCAACTTGGTATGTGTTTTCAAACTGCCTACACCATAAATAACAAAGCAGCCTGCCTTTTGAAGCCGTTGAGCTTCGCGCAGGTTGTTTTCCTCGTCAAACCGGGCTTTCACTTCAAACAGTACCGCAACGTGTTTGCCGTTTTCAGCCGCGCGCAGCAACGCATTGGTAACGCGTGATTCTTTTGCTACACGGTAAATAGTGATTTTGATGGATAGCACCATCGGATCATCGGCTGCTTTTTCGAGTAATTCAAGCACGGGGTCCATGGAATTGTAGGGGTGGTGAAGCAGAATATCGCGGTGCTTAAGTACCTCGAATAAATCGGGAGATTCCTCATCAGGGTAATTCAAAGGCTTTATCGGGTCGGGGAATTTTGTTCTGCGCGCTTTAAACTCCCGATGCCCGACAACCTGGTTCAACCCTCCAAAATCAAGCAGGCTTTGCTGGGGGATATGAAAGATGTTGTGATCATCAATATCCCACTGGATTTTCAACAGCCGAACCATCCATGGATCAGGCGTTCCCTGCACCTCCATGCGTACTACACGACCCGTTCTGCGGGTTTTCAACTTTTGTTTCAGGTCTTCCAGAAAGTTCGATTCGATATCATCGCTTTCATCAAGTGCAAAATCGCCATTCCGGTTTATGCGGAAGAGATTTACGCTTTGAATATCAACATTCCGGAACAGGTTGTGAATGTTATGGCGCACAATGTCCTCTATAGGCACAAACACCAGCATGCCGTTCTCCTGGATTTCAAAGAAACGGGGGATGTTACTCGGTATCTGGATAAAGGATATCCTGTTTTGTTGCTGCACATCGTTTACCACCTTGGTAACCACACCAAACAGCAGCCTGTTGTTTTTCAGGATGGGAAAGGCGTGGTAACTGTCGAACGCCATCGGGGTAAGCATCGGGAAGATGGTGCGGCTGAAATAATGGTTTGCAAGTGCCGTATGTTCAACGGAGAGATCGGCATACGCGCGGATGCAGAACCCGTTTTCTTCGAACAGGGGCTTTAGCTTGAGGAGGTAATACTCGTTCTGGTCCTGAACAAAATTTCGGATGGCGTTAAGCAGGAGCCTGCGAAAAGGCTCCTCGCGCAGGCCGCTGTAATCGAAACGCTCTTTGCCGTAATCGAGGTAATTGTATAGGCTGCCCAGTCGGATGGTGCAGAATTCATCGAGGTTTGATGCCGTAATGCACAGGAATTTCAGGCGGTCAAAAATGCTGCGTTCGCTGTGCTTGGCCTGGTCAAGCACCCGGTAATTGAATTGCAGCCAGCTCAGGTCGCGGCTTATATAGCGGCTCTCCTCAATGGTGCTTGCAATCCTGTCGTTTACTGACGTAACCGCTTCCATACTGTGAGATTACTAAAAAATGCAGCCGGCTGTACCGGCAGCGGGTTAAAAAAATGTTATATGTCGATGCGGGCGTACCGCGCATTTTTTTCGATAAACTCCCTGCGCGGAGCCACCTCATCACCCATCAGCATCGAAAACAGGTGGTCGGCCTCAGCAGCCGATTCTATGCTTACCTGCTTCAGGGTACGTTTGGATGGATCCATCGTGGTTGTCCAGAGTTGCTCGGGGTTCATTTCACCCAAACCTTTGTAGCGCTGAATGTTAACGGAGTCTTCCTTACCTCCGCTCAGTTCTTTCACCGTTGCTTCGCGCTCTTCTTCCGTCCAGCAGTACCGCTCTTCCTTACCCTTTTTTACCAGGTATAAAGGCGGCAGGGCAATGTACACATAGCCGTTTTCGATAAGCTCCCGCATGTACCTGAAGAAAAAGGTCAGAATAAGCGTACGGATATGGCTGCCGTCCACATCGGCATCGGTCATAATAATGACTTTGTGGTAGCGTAGTTTTGAAAGATTTAATGCCTTACCATCTTCTGCAGTTCCGAATGAAACTCCCAGGGCGGTTATAATATTCTTGATTTCTTCGTTCTCATAAATCTTGTGTTCCTGGGCCTTCTCAACGTTCAGGATTTTTCCGCGCAATGGAAGAATGGCCTGGAAGGTGCGGTCCCTGCCCTGCTTGGCCGATCCGCCAGCTGAGTCACCTTCCACCAGGTAAAGTTCAGAAATGCCCGGATCGGTGCTGGAACAGTCGGCCAGTTTGCCGGGAAGGCCTGTGCCGGTGAGCACGTTCTTACGCTGCACCATTTCGCGAGCCTTGCGGGCGGCATGGCGCGCCTGTGCAGCAAGTATAACCTTGCTGACAATG
>JAGUUF010000221.1 GCA_020063545.1 Cytophagales bacterium | reverse complement strand
CGGTACCCGATCCATACCGCTGGCTTGAAAATGATACCGCCAAAGCCACTGCCGATTGGGTTGCCGCTCAAAATGAAGTTACGTTCGGCTACCTGGCCGGCATACCCTACCGGGATAATATCCGTAAGCGCCTGGATGAACTGCAAAACTACGAGCGCATCAGTGCGCCCATGAAGTATGGCGATTATTATTACTACTCACGGAACACGGGCTTGCAAAATCACAATGTGCAGTACCGCAAAAAAGGAGAGGATGGCGCAGAAGAACTGTTTCTTGATCCGAACACGTTTTCAGCCGATGGCACCACCGCACTGGCCGGGATGTTTTTCAGCAAAGATGGTTCGCTGGTAACTATTCTCATTCAGGAAGGCGGCTCTGACTGGCGTAAAGCAGTAACATTACATACCACCGATAAAACTGTAATCGGAGATACCCTCAAAGATTTAAAGTTTACCGGCATCGCCTGGAAGGGCAACGAGGGGTTTTATTATTCGCGCTACGATAACCCGAAAGGAAACAAACTTTTTTCGCAGGTTAACTTTAACAAAGTGTGCTACCATAAGCTGAATACTCCGCAGTCGACTGACAAAGTTATTTACGATGGCGGTGCACAAAAACCCCAGCGCAGGGCCGGTGCCTACCTTACCGAAGACGAACGGTACCTGGTACTGACAACGTCCATCAGCACCACCGGTAATGAGTTGTATGTTCAGGACCTGGCCGATCCAAAAGGAAAGCTGCTCCCTGCAGTGACCAACTTTGAAAACAACCACAGCGTTATTGACAATGACGGCCCGCGCCTTATCATCCGCACAAACCTCAATGCCCCGAACGGCCGCATTGTTGAAGTTAGCGCGGCAAACCCGGCTCCGGAAAACTGGAAAGACATTATTCAGGAAGCCGGAGAGCCGATACAAAGCGTAAGCACTGCTGGCCGGAAGCTGTTTATCAGCTACCTGAAAGATGCCAAAAGCCAGATTAAGCAGTATGATAACAAGGGTAAACTGGAGCGGGAAGTAGCCCTCCCGGCAATTGGTACTGCCGGTGGCTTTGGCGGCTGGTGGACGGACACCGATGTGTATTATACGTTTACATCCTTCACCTATCCGGCAACCATTTTCAAATACAACATTGCTTCCGGCCAATCAACCGAATACGCCAGGCCAAACGTGGCCTTTAATCCCGATGACTACGAAACCAGGCAGATTTTTTACCAGAGTAAGGACGGTACAAAGATTCCCATGTTCATTGTTCATAAAAAGGGTATTGAGTTGAACAGTAAAAATCCAACCTGGCTCTATGCCTATGGCGGGTTCAACATCAGCCTTACGCCTTCGTTCAGCGCATCGCGCATGGTGTGGCTTGAAAACGGAGGTGTATTTGCCCAGCCCAACCTGAGAGGTGGCGGGGAGTACGGTGAGAAGTGGCACCTTGCCGGAACTAAAATGAATAAGCAAAACGTGTTTGATGATTTTATAGCCGCAGGTGAATACCTTATCAATGAAAAGTATACCGCCAGCCAGTACCTTGCTATCCAGGGAGGCTCTAACGGTGGATTGTTGGTGGGTGCTACGATGACGCAGCGACCCGACCTTGCCAAGGTTGCACTCCCCGCGGTGGGCGTAATGGATATGTTGCGCTACCACAAGTTTACCGTTGGCGCTGCCTGGGCATATGATTACGGTACGGCCGATGATTCGAAAGAAATGTTTGAATACCTGCGCAGGTACTCCCCGCTGCATGCCTTGAAGCCTGGCACGGCCTATCCGGCAACACTGGTAACCACAGCCGACCATGACGACCGGGTTGTACCGGCACACTCATTCAAGTTTGCAGCTACACTGCAGGAGTGCAACACCGGCAATAACCCGGTGCTTATCCGGGTTGATGTAAAATCAGGGCATGGTTCTTCAAACTTATCCAAGGCGCTCGATGTAACAGCCGATCAGTACGCCTTTACCTGGTATAATATGGGGATTGTGCCACCGCTCGCTAAAAAAGACATGTGACAATGTTTGAATAATGAATTTTGAATAATGAATGCCCAACCTGGTTATTGGAAATTAGGCAATCATCATTTTACATTGGCGTTTCTATTGCTATGTCGGTAACCATCCGTACCGGAATCAAACCCGATCTTCCGCGCGTGCTCGACCTGATTAAAGAGCTCGCAACGTACGAGCGCGCGCCCCATGAAGTAACCAACACAGTTGCATTAATGGAGCAGGATGGCTTTGGCCCTAATCCCATCTATGGCTTTTTTGTTGCCGAATCGGAAAAGGGAATCGTGGGGGTTTCCATTTACTATTGGCGTTACTCTACCTGGAAAGGGAAGCGCCTGTACCTGGAGGATATTGTCGTAACCGAATCGGAGCGGGGGAAAGGTATCGGCAAAAAACTGTTCGATCGGACATTGCAACACACGCTGGATGAAAACTGCAGCGGCATTATGTGGCAGGTGCTCGACTGGAACGAGCCGGCCATAAACTTTTACAGGAAATTTTATAACCCCAAACTGGATGGCGAGTGGATTAACTGCAGCCTGGAGCGCGACCAAATAGAGGTGCTGCTTAAAAAAGGTTAAACGCCCACGTCAACAATTGCCCGCAGCGGTATTCCGTAACCCCCGTGAACTTCCACATAATTTTCTTCCAGGTCAATCAAATCAGATACGACCTCCACTACTTCGCCATCGGCAAGTTTTACAAACAGACTTATCGATTCGTGGTCGGCATTGGTAAGTGCCATGGCGGTTTTTAACTTGTGTTCACGCTCGAATTTTTCTTCGAACGTGGTAAGCACTTCTTCGGCTGCGAATTGCAGCGACCGGATGTCTTCAAGGGCAACTTTTCGGGCATTCATATAAACACTAAATTTTGTGAAACATGAAATCCACAAGGCCGGGTTAGCAATAAAACACCATTACGAATCGTCAGGTTCAAACCTCTTCAAGCAAGGTGCGAAAGGCTACATGCCTGAAGTGTTGTTTATGCTCTTCAATAAGTGCCGGGGCAAATTTTTCCAGGTACTGAACAACATTTTCCAGCGACTCGGCCAGGTATTGAACACTGTAAGAAATCGTTCCGTCTTCATTGTCGTGCAGCACCTTGTAAATCTTAGCCGATACAAACATGCCTGTGTTCAGCACGTTTTGCATATGCCTCTCTTTCATCCACTTCAGCCAGGCGGCTTCATCAGCCTGGTCAATGCCAACAGTAACGTTATAGAGGAACATGCAGTTCGGTTTTAAACACGGCAATGATGGCCATCATCAGGATATACTGATCGTAGTCATTGAGAAAGATAAGGTTTTTTTGATAATCTTTGGAGTGTAAACCTAACAGGATTGTGAACGATGAAAACAATTAATTTTCTGTCACTGTTGGCGATTATTTATTTCATTGTTCCAACCTGCGTTGCCCAAAATCAGGATACCACCCTGTACCGCATAGAAACGCGCGATGGAAATGAGTACATCGGGCAGATTATTTTTCAGGATCAGACCTCCGTCCGGCTTAAAACCGATAGGCTGGGTGAAATCACACTTCAGAAAGTTGACATCAGGAGCATGGTAGCTATCCGGCAGCAGCCGAAGGGTGGCAGGTATTGGTTTGATAATCCGCAAGCTACACGGTATTTCTGGCAACCCAATGGGTACGGACTTAAACAGGGCGAAGCCTATTACCAAAACATCTGGATTTTCTTTAACCAGGTGAGTGTTGGCGTTACGGATAATTTCAGCATTGGGGGAGGGTTAATGCCCTTGTTCCTGTTTGGCGGTGCGCCAACACCTGTATGGCTAACTCCTAAATTCTCAATTCCCGTAGCAAAAGATAAGGTTAACCTCGGTGCGGGCGCGTTAATGGGTACGGTACTGGGCGAACCGGAAACAGGATTCGGTATTGCCTATGGTGTGGCTACCTTCGGCTCGCGCGATAAAAACGTGAGTTTCGGGCTGGGTTACGGTTACGCTGGTGGCGATTGGGCCGATACCCCAACCATCACCCTTAGCGCCATGATTCGCACAAGCGAGCGAGGCTATTTTATTACTGAAAATTATTATATCGGCTCTGGCGGTGCAGACATCATGCTGTTCTCGGTTGGCGGCAGACGAATGGTGAAACGTGTAGGGATAGATTTTGCACTGATTATACCTTCAGAGACAGGTGGTGAACTCTTTGCTTTCCCCATACTGGGGCTAACGGTTCCGTTCGGCAATGTACCGGGCAATTTAAACAGGTAATGAGCGGGCAAGTAATATTTACACTAACTTCTTGCCAACTTCATCCCAATTAACCACACTCCACCAGTTGGCAACATATTCGTTGCGTTTATTCTGATATTTTAAATAATATGCATGTTCCCAAACATCAAGCGCCAATACAGGGGCGCCTTTAAGTTCGCTGATGTCCATCAATGGGTTATCCTGGTTGGGGGTTGAGCCGATTTTCAGTTTTCCGTTATCAAGCACAAGCCACGCCCAGCCCGAACCAAACCTGCCCATGGCGGCAGCGGTAAATTGTTCTTTAAATTTTTCAATCGATCCGAAGGCACCATTCAAGGCATCGGCAACTTTACCGGAAGGCGCACCCCCGCCACCGGGCTTCATCACCATCCAGAAAAAATTGTGGTTCCAGGCCCCGCCACCATTGTTACGTGCCTTAGTCGAAAGTTTTGATGTGTTGGCGAAAAATTCAGCTTCGGTTGAATATGCAATGCCTTCGGCAGCGATGGCATCGTTTACATTTTTTACATAGGCCGAATGATGCCGGCTGTAATGGATTTCCATGGTCATGGCATCAATGGCCGGCTCCAGGGCAGCATAAGCGTAGGGCAGTGGCGCCTGTACAAAATTAAGATCTTGAGCAGCGGTGATCGATTTCAGGCTGACCGCTGGTGCACAGGCTGCCTCTGACAATAACGGAGGGGTAGCAGCAGCAACGACAGCAGCTTTCAGTGCGGTTTGCATAAATTCTCTTCTGGTTTTCATAATAACCGGCAGTATAAGTTGCCGGGAAGTAATTTACCTAAAATTCCGTAGCTTGCATATGGCCCTAACACCAACCGTATGAGCGATATACTGTACGACCAGATTCCCTCGCTTGATCTGGCCGATTTTACCGGGGGCGATCCGGTAAAAAAGAAAAAATTTGTGGCCGACCTGGGTGCGGCTTATAACAATATTGGTTTTGTTGCCGTGCGCAACCACTACCTGTCGGATGAACTTTCGGAAAAGTTGTATGCGGTAATCAGAAAATTCTTTGCCCTGCCGGATGCAGTAAAGCAGAAATATGAGATTGCCGGCCTGGCCGGGCAACGCGGCTATGTGGGCAAGGGCAAGGAGCACGCTAAAGGAAGAAATACCGGAGATCTGAAAGAGTTTTACCACATCGGCCAGGAAGTTGAAGATGATGATCCGATAAAATCGGAATACCCGGCCAACGTTTGGCCGGATGAGTTGCCTGAGTTTAAAAAAATTGGCCTGGATGTTTACCGCAGACTGGAAAAAACCGGTGTTTACATGCTGCGGGCAATCGCCCTTTACCTCGGCTTGCCCGAAAATTATTTTGACGATAAAGTGAGGCACGGCAACAGCATCCTGCGGCCCATCCATTATTTTCCCATTACCAATCCCAATGAAGTACCAGCCGATGCTGTGCGTGCTGCCGAGCATGGCGACATCAACCTGATTACCTTGTTAATGGGCGCAAGTGCCGATGGTCTGCAGGTATTACGCAGAGACGGAAAGTGGATACCCATTACCGCCCTTCCCGAGCAACTGGTGGTAAACGTTGGCGATATGCTGGAGCGGCATACGAATAAAAAGCTTAAATCCACCATCCATCGGGTAGTGAATCCCCCGCGCGAGAAAATGAATACTCCCCGGTACTCCATTCCCTTCTTTATGCACCCCAGGAGTGAGATGAGCCTGGCCGCGCTGCCCTCCTGCGTTGACAGCGATCACCCTAAGTTGTGGCCGGATATAACGGCCGGAGAATTCTTAGAAGAGCGATTGGCAGAAATCGGGTTGAAGAAAAAATAATACCCGCTTGCGGCCTTTGCCATGTACCAGCGAGTCCGATATTACATTTTTCTGCGCGATGTGTTTTGGCTGGCACTCACCTCTTTTGGCGGGCCGCAGGCCCACCTGGCACACTTCCAGCGCGTTTTGGTAAACAAGCGCAAATACCTGAACGAAGCAGATTTAATGGAACTTAACTCGCTTTGCCAGGTATTGCCCGGCCCCAGTTCAACACAAACCCTTACTGCAGTTGGTTTTAAAATTGGCGGACCAAACCTTGCCTACCTTACCCTATTGGTATGGGCATTACCATCGGTACTTGTTATGGCTATTATGGGTGTGTTGTTGTCAAACATACAGGAAAAGAACTGGTCGTTGGAGTTTACCCGGTTTATTCAGCCGATGGCTGTAGGTTTTGTAAGCTATGCGGCCTATACCATTAGCTTGAAAACGGTTCACACCAAAACGGGAATTGTACTTATGGTGATGGCCGCGTTAGCCTCTTATTTTATACAAACTCCATATGTCTTTCCGGTTATCCTGCTGGTTGCCGGGTTAATTACTGCGCTTAAATACAAGGCCCAACCCAAGGAACCAAAGAAGAAACTTGAAATACCCTGGTCAAACTTTTTTTTATGGATTGGGGTATTGCTGGTTGCTGCAGGGCTTGGCGCAGTTACCGGTGCCCTGCCGATTCGGTTATTCGAAAATTTTTACCGTAACGGAAGCCTGATTTTCGGGGGAGGCCAGGTATTAACTCCCTTATTATACACCGAGTTTGTGCAGTATGCACCAAAGCAATACCTAACCTCGCAGGAATTTCTATCCGGTTATGCTGTTGCACAAGCGCTGCCGGGACCGGTGTTTTCGTTCAGTGCGTTTATTGGTTCACTTGCCATGCGCGAGTATGGTATAGCCGGTGAAATTACCGGGGCACTGATGTCGGCAGCCGGTATATTTCTGCCGGGTACCTTTCTTATATTCTTTGCCATCAGAATTTGGGACAGCCTAAAAAAGTATCGGGCCATACGGGCATCCCTTGAAGGAATAACAGCAGCAAGTGCAGGCCTGGTTGCGGCAGCAGCCGTTATTTTGTTTCAGCCGCTGCACAACACCGTTCTGAATTTTTCGGTTACTATCGGCACATTTGCTGTGTTGGCCTTCACCAGAATACCGGCACCGGTTATAATACTGTTGGGTTTTGTGCTTGGACTTGTTGTATAAATCAGGGCTAAAGAAAAAGCCCGGTGCTGAACCGGGCTTTATGTTTTTCTGGTGTGATTATCCGAGTTTGAAAATAATCGGCACTACGTAACGCTGGCGCACAGGTTTACCACGCTGCTTGCCGGGATTCCACGGGGGTGCACTTTGTACAACACGCACGGCCTCTTCATCGCAACCTGCGCCAATTCCCTTTATGGCTTTCACATCCTGAATTGAGCCATCGCGGTTGATAACGAACTCAACGAATACCCTGCCTTCAATGCCCATCCTGCGGGCCTGGGCCGGGTACTTCATCTTGTCTTGCACATACTTGTAGAAGGCAGCCATACCTCCTTTGGGTGTAGCAGATTCCTCTACAACCAGGAAGATCTGATCAACATCTTCTTTTTCTTCAACAACCGGGGCAATGGTAATTTCTTCCACCTTGGTATCGGTGGTTACTTCTACGTCAAACTCAACCTTGATGTCTTCTTTGATCTCCTCTTCATCAGGTACCTCAATAATTACAGGCTGTTGAATTTTCGGAGGTGGTGGCGGGGGTTGTTCCGTAGGCGGAACTTCAAGGATTTCTTCCACGGCATTGGTGTTCTTGCCGAGGTTTTTCAGGTCGGTATCATCGTGGGTTTTGTGCTCAAACGCCATCACCACGATAATGAGCGTAATAACGAGCCCGATGTTGAAAAACAACCAGGATTTATTGGTCAAATCCGCTTTTTCAGTCTTTTTAGGTTCCATAGGTTCAGAAATTTGACAATAGAACGCCAAATATAGGAAAAGGTCACATTTCAGGGGAAGAAAAATCCGCTATTTGCGGCTGCCGTAAAATATTGCCAGATAAAGGGTAGGGAAAACCGAATATTTTTTGGCTGTTGGGATAAATTCAATGGGTTTGGTGTATGCATCCAGCAGGAAGCCGGCTTCAAAGCCGGTTACCGAACTCTTAATATCGCCCATTTCAAAATTCAGGGCAGCTTTAAGGTTTCCGCCAAAAACAACATCCGATTGGCCCAACCCCTCCAGCAAACGACCTGTTCCCCAAATCCGCTCAATGGGGATACTTGTATCGTACTGTTTGCGAACAGTCAGAAACCCGTTGTTATCTAAGGAATACTCAACATAGTAAGGCGCAACCAAACCAATGCTGGGGCCGGCCGCAAAAACGCCTTTAATTTCGACACCCTGCTGGGGTGCCTTTTTAAACAGGATTAAATCTCGGCCATACTGAAGCCGAAAGGCGTAGAGGTAATTATTTTTTCCCAGGATGAAAAAATTGCCTGTAGCGTAGGAGTTAAAGCGCAATTCCTGGGGATGCTTTACATTCATTATTTCCAGGCCATAGGTTTCCAGCATCCGGTCGTTCAGTTTGCGCGATTTTTTGAACATGAAGCCGCCAATCAGCCCGCCTGCTGTGTTCTTGTTAATGCCCCATACAAACTCCGACTGGTATTCGTAGCTGTCCTGGGTTTGACCAAAAGCCAGGCCTGCGCTGCACAGCGCTAATAAAATAAGCCCTATAAACGGTAATTCACGCATTGTTTTTGGCAACTTGCAGTAAATTAGTTGGTTTCAAAAGTAACGCAAAATTACCTGATAAGTTATTTTCATGAGTACACTAACCAATGTATATGAAGGCGGCCTGCGAACCACGTTAACCCACAGCCGTTCCGGCCAGTCGTTTATTTCGGATGCGCCCCCTGATAACATGGGTAAAGGCGAGGCCTTTAGCCCGACCGACCTGGTTTGTGCCGCACTCAGTTCGTGCATGCTCACTACCATGGGCATTGTGGCCGAACGCGACCAGGTTGATATAACGGGAATGAAAACCGAGGTAGTAAAAATTATGGCTTCAAACCCGCGGAAAATTGCCGAGATCCAGATTACCCTGTCGCACCCTAACCTGAAAGCCACGGAAGACCAGAAGCAGAAGCTGCGGAACACAGCATTAACGTGTCCGGTTGCGTTAAGCTTGCACGACTCGGTAAAGCAAACCGTGGTATTTAATTTCTAACAACGGCTTTCAGGTGTTCGTACCCGATATCGAAATGTGAAGCGTGGTACACCGACTTTCCTTTTCGGATAATGAGCACCTGGGGCGATTCATGCTGCACCTCAAATAATTCGGCAATTTTATCGGAGATGTTCCGGTAGGTAAGCAGGTCCAGGTAGTAAGGTGTGATTTGCTGCATCTCTGCTTCATTCCAGTTACGTTCCAGGCGGCTTAGCACCGTGTTGCTGATGGAGCAACGGGTACTGTGTTTGAAGATCAGCGCTGTGCCAGCCGAATCCTTCAGGTAACTTAGCTGCTCGGGGTTGGTAAGCTTTGTCCAGTTCATAAATCAATTTAATCGTACCACAGGCCCTGTTCCCGTTTATCGAACCGGGGTTTCCTGATTTTTTCTTTCAGGTTATAGGGCTGGGTTTCGTTTTTACGGAATAAACGCGCCCACCATAATTTAAAGTTCGTTAACAGGTCTTTTTCTTCTTTAACATTATTCTTGTTGGTTTTTACAAACTGGGCATCCGGGTGGTAGTCTTTCTTTCCAAACAGATCGAATTTTTTCATCCGGATGTTTCCCTGGTAGTCGGTAATGCGGGCAAAGGCCTTTCCGGGTTCGCGCACATCCAGTGCTTCCTTGTCGCTGCTTGGATTGTGCTTATAATCCCAGGTGAGTTTAGATACTTTATAGAACTCACTTGCTTTGATGGAGGTTTTGGAGGCGGCTATGCCGGGAAGAGCTCCCTTGGCAGCCAACGGCTTGGATTTGTAATTGCCTTGTTTCACCTTAACCTGCAGGCCGGCCACTTCATCGTTATATTTCGAAGGCTTAAGTTTACGAAGGGCCTCATCACTACTGTTCTTGTTTTCAATATACCGCGATCGCTTTACCCGCACCTGCAAGTCATCCACCTGTTGGTTATACTTTGACGGTTGTAATTTACGAAGCGCTTCCTCGTCACTGTTCTTGTTTTCAATGTAGCGCGAACGTTTTACCCGAACCTGCAGTCCGTCCACCTCATAGGTGGTTTTATAGGGCCGGGCTTTTTTAATGGCCTCATCCGATTGGTTAGGGTTTTTCAGGTAGTTGCGCTTGAAACGCGACAGTCGGGTGTACCCGGTAAATTCTTCGCCCTGGTTGCGCATATCGGGGTACAAATCAAACTTGCGGTATTTACCGGGAAATCCGCCAACTTCTTTGTCGGGTTCTTTCTTATCCACTTTCACATTGCCCTGGTAACGGCCTGCGCGTGCAGCGCGTTCATCTGGTGTGCGCACAGCAATGGGCTG
>JAGUUF010000177.1 GCA_020063545.1 Cytophagales bacterium | reverse complement strand
GAGTGCCTCGGATGGATCGGGAAATTCAGACTCCTCGGCAAACCGCACACTTTCTTCAACCTGGGCGTTTACGCGTGCTTCAATTTCTTCCAGCTCTTTTTCGCTGGCCATTTTGTCGGTGAGGATAGTTTTACGAACGACTTCAATCGGGTCGCGCTGTTTGTATTGTTCAACTTCTTCCTTGGTGCGGTATTTCTGCGGGTCGGACATGGAGTGGCCTTTGTACCGGTACGTTCTGAATTCAAGCAAGGTTGGGCCATCACCGGTGCGCGCACGGATGGCTGCCTTTGCCACGGCATGGTGTACGTCTTCAACCCGCATGGCATCCACCGGCTCTGAAGGCATATCGTATGCTTCACCCAGCGTATACAATTCATAAACATTTGAGGTTCGCTTTACCGATGTACCCATGGCATAGCCGTTGTTTTCAATCACAAAAATTACAGGCAGTTTCCACAGCATGGCCAGGTTAAGGGCTTCATGAAATGCCCCCTGCCTCACGGCACCATCGCCCATGTAACAAATGCACACGTTGCCGGTTTTGTTGTACTTCTCGGCCATGGCTATGCCTGCACCCAGCGGAATTTGCCCGCCAACAATTCCATGACCTCCGATAAAGTTTACAGCCTTATCGAAAATGTGCATGGAACCACCCTTGCCCTTTGAGCAGCCCGTTGCTTTTCCATACAGTTCGGCCATAACGGCATTGGGGCTTGTGCCGAGCGCCAGCGGGTGGGCATGGTCGCGATAGGCAGTAATCCACTTGTCGCCCTTGGTAAGGGCAGTGGCTGCACCTGCAGCACAGGCCTCCTGCCCGATATATAAATGACAAAAGCCTTTGATTTTCTGCATGCCGTACAGTTGGCCAGCCTTTTCTTCGAACCTGCGCATCAGCAACATGCTCTCAAACCAGAACAGATAAGTATCTTTTGAAAACTCCGTTTTGCCGGCTTTGGAAGGCTCGCTTTTGGCTGCTTTGGTTGTCGTTGCCATATCTCTAATTTTGATAGGAACTGCGAAAATAATCCCCGAATCGGCAAACGCCAAAGTAATTCACTTAATCCGTGCTACTAACCAACCTGCAGCTTGTTAATTTCAGGAATTATGAGGAAGCAATTCTTCAGTTTTCTTCAAAAATAACCTGCCTGGTTGGCCTTAACGGAAGCGGAAAAACTAACCTGCTTGATGCCATTTATTATGTATGCACAACCCGGAGTTTTCTGGGTGTTCCTGATAGCCAGTTGGTACGGCACGGTGCTCAATACTTCGCTGTTCAGGGCAGCTTTAATATGGGCGATGCACGGCATGAGGTGGCTTGCCAGGTTCAGCCGGGAAGTAAAAAGGTATTCAGCCATGACGGCAGGGAGTATGAAAAGCTGAGCGAGCATGTAGGCAAATACCCTATAGTGGTTATTGCTCCAACGGATATTGATCTCATCCGCGATGGCAGCGAAGTTCGTAGGAAATTTTTTGATAACCTCATTTCGCAGGTTGATCAAATATATCTTCAGCAACTGGTAACGTACAGCCGCGTACTAAAGCAGCGCAACAGCCTGCTGGCTATGTTTGCGGAAAGAAAATTTCAGGACAACACATTGCTTCAATCGTATGATGACCAGTTGATACACACGGGCATGGGCATAGCCGCAAGAAGAAAGGCGTTTATTGCCGAGTTCAAACCTTTGTTTGATGAGGCGATTGCTTTCATCGCAGGTGAACTGGAACAAGCGGATCTGCACTATCGTTCGGCTGTAGCGGATGCGGATTATGCACAGTTGTTAAAGCAGAGTTTACAACGCGATTTGATAATGCAACGAACGCATGTGGGCATTCACCGCGATGATTTTGAATTCTTGTTCGCACATGGTGAGTTGAGAAGGATAGGATCGCAAGGGCAGCAGAAGTCGTTTTTGGTAGCGCTTAAACTTGCCCAGCTTGAGTGGCTTAAAATCCATAAACAGTTTTACCCCATACTGTTGTTGGATGATATTGTTGATAAGCTTGACGATGTCCGGATGACCAGGCTGTTAGGTAAGGTAGCATCCGATGCAACCGGACAGATTTTTATTACGGATGCTGCCCATGAGCGTACCCTGAAACTTTTTAGCCAACTGCAACTGGAATGTGATATTTTTAAGGTGAGTAACGGAGTAATTGGCAGGTGAATATGCGTGACAAACGGGGCAAAGGCAATGCGCAATCCATAGGTGAGGCAATCAGGAGCCTGCTTAATTCGTATCATATCGAAACTAAGTTTGACGAAGCAGCCATTGTCGCCTCCTGGAAAGACCTGGTAGGAATACCTATAGCCAACCGCACCAAAAAGGTATTCATCCGTAACAAGGTTTTATTTGTGGAATTCACCACACCCGCCATGAAGCATGATTTCCTGCTTCATAAGGCTAAAATTCTTGAACTGTTTCAGCAGCGGTTCGGCAAAAAGGTCGTCAACGATATTATTATCCTGTAAAAACGAATGCGGGTACAGGCCCCTTCGTGTAAAATGTTTGACGAAACCAAAAAACCGTATAATTTTGCACTCCTCATTTGAAAAAGCTGGATTTTCTGGCT
>JAGUUF010000063.1 GCA_020063545.1 Cytophagales bacterium | reverse complement strand
ATCATCTTTCAAAAAGGGGCAACTCTCCGTATCCGGGGCCTTCAGCGAAAAGTACAGGCTGAGTATTTCAAGGGTTTTTCCCTGGTAAAAAAGCAACCGGGCATGATCACTCAGGTGTATCGTAAACAACTGGCTAAGCACCACCACCAGGGCAGGGGTGATCTCCCGTTCATCGTAGAACTTACGGTTTATATTTTCAGGAGTAAGAAAGGGCAGCGGTTCGTGGATAAACAATTCATGCAGGTGCTCCAGCGTGATGGAAAGCCAAACCAGGCTGGCTTTAGCCGCAGGCCTGAGCATGTGGGGTAAGTCGGCTTCGGGATTATAGAATAAAAAATTCCTTTTTGCGGCAAGCTCCCGGCTGTAATGCGGGCCAAACTCCAGCACGGCTTTTCCTTCGAGGCAGAAATAAAAGTGCACCACCCGTTTTGAAAAAACTGCAGGAACTGAATCTCCGGGTTGATGAGTTGAAAAGACTGCCAGCCGGGTACTTGAGTCTTCAAACAGGATATTCCATCCAGGGGTATTTACCGTGTGCATGGTGATTTGGTGCCAAACTATGGTAGGTGCAAAAATAACATACCAATACTAACCATTTATGGTAAAATACCGGTATTTATAAATAAAATACCCAGTAACGATGTAATCCAGCCATGATTTTTATCAGGTGGTATTAATGCTCCGTTTACGGGTATTTTTAACGACCACCAGTAAAAATATTTGCCCTGTTTTTTTTATGGACAAATATTTTTTGCTGGTGTTGCTCCTGTGCATCCGGCCCGATGCCTTCGGCCAGGATAGCCTGAAGATTACGCACCTTGAAGAGATTGTTGTTACCGGGCAGTTCGAACCGCAGTCGGCCCGTAAATCGGTTTACCAGGTGCGAACCATTCCGCTGGAGAAACTGGAAGCCCGTGGTGCGGTGCGGTTGCAGGATGTGCTCAACACCGAACTCAACATCCGCTTCAGCCAGGATATGGCGCTGGGTGGTTCAAACCTTACCATGCAGGGGTTGTCGGGGCAGAATGTTAAGATCCTGATTGACGGTGTACCGATGATTGGCCGCCAGGGTACTTCCAACGAGATTAATATTAACCAGGTTAATGTAAACGCCATCGAGCGGATTGAAATTATTGAAGGGCCTATGTCGGTTGTATACGGAGCCGATGCCCTGGCCGGGGTGATCAACATCATCACAAAAAAAGCTGTTGACAACAGGTTCGATGCCTCGGTAAAACTTCATGAAGAAACTGTTGGCAGCGCATATGGTATTGGTGCCGGCATTCATAACCAGGCTGTTGGCCTGGGGTATGCTTCAAACGGGTATCGGTTTCGGGCCGATCTGAATCATAATTATTTCGGGGGGTGGCAGGGAAATGCCAGCGGCCGCGATAAGCAATGGCACCCGAAAACCCAATGGATGGCAGCGGGTGTTGCAGGTTATGAGCGCGGCACAACCAGTTTTTATTACCGGCTGGATTACCTTTTCGAAGACATCTACAATCCCGGGGTGTTTGAGGGTGGTGAAGCGCTTGACCAGCGCTACTATACCAACCGGCTTATGCACCAGGTTCAGGGGGCATATTCATTTTCGCAGAAACTTCAGGGTAATGCGGTGCTTTCGTTTACCGACTATCAGCGCGAAACGCAATCTACCATTGTGAACGAAGCAACCGGAAGGCGCGTCCTTGCCACCGGTGCCGGTCTTCAGGATGTTACCGATTTTAACGGGTTAACTTTTCGAAGCACCATTCAGTATGAGTTGAACAGTAAGCTCTCCCTTCAACCGGGCCTGGATTTCAATTACGAAACTGGCAGTGGCGGACGAATCAAAGCGGGTACGCAGCAGGTTGGCGACTATGCATTTTTTGTTTCAGCTGAATGGGTAACGCATCCTTCTATCCGGATACGGCCGGGCCTTCGCATGATGTACAACACGGTTTATGCTGCCCCGCCTGTTATTCCATCGCTTAATGCAAAAATCAATATCGGCCAGCAACATGATTTGCGGTTTTCGTATGGCCGCGGGTTTCGTGCGCCATCACTCCGCGAACTGTATTTTGATTTTTTTGATGCCAGCCATGCCATTGAAGGCAACACCAACCTGAAGGCCGAACTTTCGCACAGTTTTTCGGGCTCATGGAACTATCGCTTTTCAGAGAAGCAGGGTTCTGTACTTACCACAACACTGGGTGGTTTTTACAACACAATCGAGAACATGATTGGCTACGGCCAAAAGCCCGGCAACAGCCTCGTTACCACTTACCTGAACATTGATAACTACAAAACAACCGGTGCCACAGCGGGTGCTTCGTGGAAACAGAAATCATGGGAATTGAACGCAGGCTTTGGATATACCGGCCGCTACAACCAGCTACATGGGCGTTATGAACATATTGCGCGGTTTGCATGGTCACCGGAAATCACGGCCTCCGCAACATGGCAGTTTGCTAAAGCAGGACTGGATGTATTTCTGAATTACAAGTACACCGGTAAAACACCGTTTTACGAAATCGTGAATGAAAGCGGCAATGCCGTTCCGCGCCTGGCCGAACAGGAGGGGTATAGTTGGGCCGACCTGAGTGCCATAAAAAAGTTAGGTAAACACCTTTCGCTTACGGCAGGCATCCGCAACCTGTTCGATGTTACCGCTGTGAACAATACTGCGGTTACTTCGGGTGTGCACAACGGAGGTAGTACGCGACCCATCGGGTACGGACGGTCTTATTTTTTTTCAATCAATTATTCACTAACCAATTAAGTAAAAGTATGGACATAAAATTCGGATTATTGCTTTTTGTAGTCGCTGGATTACTCATGCTGAGTTCGTGCAAGGAAGACCCGGAATTGCCGGATAACCTGGTGGAGTTTGAGTCTGCAACGCTCGGGTTTGGTGAGGATGAAAGCGAGTTGACCATTACGATAAAGCTTACCCGCGAGGCAAGCGCAGCAACACAACTTACTGTTCAGGTAGTACCAAGCGGTGTTACGTACGGTGTTGATTTTACTACCGAGCCGGCAGCAACAGCAGGTAGTTTCATCATACCGGTGGCCGAGGGATTGACTTCAGTATCATTTACTTTGATAAAGGAGCCTGGGGTATTGTTTGATGGCGATGAACAAATTGTTTTCACGGTGGCTCCAACGGATGCTTCACTGGTTGTAGGCTCCAAAGCACAGCTCACCGTTACATTTGCCGAGTTAATTGCTCTTTCGGGAGAGATGGAAATAAACGGAGGGGGTGTGCTTTATCCTAACAAAGTGTTTATCGACCTGAGTGCCAACCGGCAAACGGCAGTGCAGCGTACGGCATGGGATTTTGGGTTCAGTTCGGACAGTGAATTCCGCGTTATCCTGAACTCATCAAACGGCATGATGGTACGCAGGCTTGATAAAACCGATTTGAATACCGTTACCGCTGCCGATTCAGTTGGCTTTGGCGCGCAACTTTCGCTTGCCGCTGTTTTTGCTGCTATCAATACAACTCCAGTACCGGGTTGGGTTGCTGAGGCCATTACCTGGATTGACGACCCGGCCGGAGACCTGACCAAAACTGCCATTGCCGCAGTATCGGCAACACTGACTGAAAACAACGTGTACATTGTTAACCGGGGTACCGGTCCGGGTTCGCCTGCTCCGCAACTGGGGTGGAAGAAAATCAGGGTTATCCGAAACGGTAACGGCTATACGTTGCAACATGCCGAAATTAACGCCACCTCGTTCTCCGAGATCCATGTGACGAAAAACCCTGCGTATGCTTTTCAATATGTGAGTTTGAATACCGGACTGGTATCGGTTGAACCTGTAGTTGGCCGCTGGGATATTGCCTGGACGGGGTTTACCAATTCAACCAATTTTGGCTCAGGCCCCGTGCCGTATTATTTTCAGGATGTAATCCTGCAGAATATGACTGGCGTTGCTGCCGTACAGGTGCTTACCAGTACAAAATCGTACGAATCATTTGCCGAATCGGATTTAGCCGGCCTGGATTTTACCAATCAGCATCAGCTTAAGATAGGCACCAACTGGCGCACGGGTGGTGGCCCGAGTGGGCCGCCTTCAATTCGTAACGATCGGTTTTATGTCATCCGCGATGCTTCATCGAATTATTATAAGTTGCGGTTCACCTCGCTTACCACCGGTGGTGAGCGCGGCAAGCCGCGGTTCGAGTTTGCGCTTTTGAAGAAAGGCGATTGAAAAGAAAAACGCCCCTGCTAAATGCGGGGGCGTTTTAGTTATAGTGGAGTCCTATTGTATCAGTTGGCGATTACTTCATAGGTTTTAAATGAACTGCTCATCGGGGGTTTCTGGCCGGCTTCTCTTGCCTTGCGGATGTCCTCAAAGCCGCGCTTGTGGCCTTCAATAAATTCCGGAGAACTTGTCCACGCTTTAAAGGCATCTTCCGATTCCCAATGGCTTACAATAAGGTACTCGCCTTCCTGGTTTGGCTTTAGTACCTGCATATCAATAAACCCCGGCATCCGGTCTATGGCATGGGCGCGGGTGGCAAAGAGTTGTTCAAAACGTTCGCGGTAGTGCGAATCGCACTGGATATAGTTTATCGCTACAAACCTCTTCATAGGTGTAAATTTTGACCAAAAATGAAGGCTGGAAGCTATAAAAGCAAGATTTATTTAGAATAATTCTAAATAGACTGATTTAGAGCCAGTTCGTCAGAACTTTCCGAAAAAGCTGTTGATGTCGAAATAAGCCTTTTTGGTTTCTCCCGAAGGGGTTACGAAAGTAAGTTCATCGTAGTGTTTGCCTTTAGGCTGTATAAGTGCCTGGCGGGTTACCCGTGAATTGGGGTAATGGTGTTGAACCCACTGGTATTCTTCCCGGATGGAGTTGACAACTACGGCTTTTTCAATACTTGAACCGTCACGCTCAACTGTGGTGGCTTGTTGTGATGAGGTGCATCCGGCCCATGCAACGAGTGCTATGAGTAAAAGGATGAGTAATGGAGGGTGGTATTTCATGGCGTACGGTTTACTAAAAATAGCAAAAGCAGGGCAGTTTTTTTTACTGCCCTGCCTTACTGCCTACTTTTCCTTACCCATTTTAATCAACCGTTCCACATCGTTGTTTACGCTTAGGATCAGTAAACAGGTGGCCGTGCAGAATACCGGGCTGGTAATGCAATGGTGCCCGTTCCAGCTGCCGTCATTGTTTTGGATTTTAATCAGCCGGCCGCTCATGTTTTCGTACCAGGTTTTCCAGCTTTGGTCTTTGCCGATAATCATACCTTCACCGGTTTGAAGGTAGCTTAAAAACTCTTCGCCACCGTTGTTTCCGAAACCGTCCATCACCTCATCGCGTTGGGCGGTTTGCTTGGCCGATTGATACACTTCGTACGCAGTTGAATACCGGATGGCGTCATCTTTCGAGAAGCCAATCTTTTCAAGGTTTTCGGCTGAAGGGGCTGCGCCCTGAGGAAGCTTTCCGGCACGCTTGGCCGATTCCATTTCTTCCTGTACCCTGCGGGCTTCTTTGGCAGATGCCCGGGTTGAACCCGAAACCGAGTACAGCACAATGCCTGCCCCGCGATCGGTTTTCGACTCACCGGTTTTTGCATCGTAGTTGTTTTTCTGGAACTCGCGCGACTTTTTCAGCGCATCTTCATCTACCGCAGCGCCATTAGCCTGGGCGGCCTCTAATGCTGTTGTGGCAAACGATGACTGGAGTACACCTGCCCAACCATCGCCACGCATGCTGCCGTCTTTATCCTGCGCCTGCTGAATTTTGGCAACGCAGGTGTTCAGGTTTTTCTTCACCCGTTCCTGCAACGCCTTATCATGAGTGGTGTGTTCCAGGATGTTGGACAGGAATTGGGAAGTAAGCACAACATCAATATTGGCGCCCAGCTTGGTCTGGATTTGCGTACCGGTAAGTTGGGTGATGTTGTAACTGTCTGCGGAGGACGTTTCAATGGCGTTAAGCAAATACTTAAGGGCTTTGCTTAGCTGGTTTGAATATTCACCACTGGTAAGGGTGCTGCCGCTCCGCAAGATGGCCATGGCTACCATGCTGGTGGTGGCCGGATCGGTTTGTACGGCATGCGGATCCATTACATCCTGCCGGTAATGACTGCCTGCACCCCAGCCCCCGTTTTGGTTTTGGGCGCGCGCTATCCAGCTTAACCCGCGGGTGATGGATACCGCCACCCGGTCGGGGGTGAGGTAGATGAAACTGGAATCGGAACGCTCTTCACCCATTACGGTGCGGAATACGCAGCCTTTCGGAATTTCCCTTAATGCAGTGCTTCGCGTTTCGACTTTACTCGTGAAAGCTGCCAGGATAAACACCAGGGCAGCGGTTCCCGCCATGGCGGGAATGATTAACGCCTTCTTCATATGCATTGTGTTTTGGTTACAATGCCTGAGATGCAGGGCGCGTCACCATTTCATAACGTGAATAAAAATTTTTACAGGTATTTCGCTGCTTGTTCGTTCAAAAAACGCCTAAATCAACCGTTGGGCCTTGATTTTTTCTTTCACGTAGTTTTTAAACTCCACCGGGCTAACAATGGTAACTTCGTCAGCAAGGCCCATAACAAACCGCCCAACACCCTTAAAGTTTAAAACAGGCCCGTTAAAAATATAGCTCTTGGTTTCTTCGGTTTCCTCTTTTTCCAGGTAAGGCTGGGCCAGCGGAAACTCCTCGCGCATCAGCACATACGCCCGCAAACTGAGGCGCAGCGTAACCCAGGTTTCTTTCCTTCCGGTGATGCCGAAAATATCGGTGCTTGTCTTTTCGTGCATTTTCTGGAATTTATAGGGTTTGTCGAGTACCACAACTTCGCCAATCCGCTCCAGCTTAAAGTATTTGCATTGT
>JAGUUF010000060.1 GCA_020063545.1 Cytophagales bacterium | reverse complement strand
GGGCATGCACTCCGTGAAACGCTTCAATAACCGATTGGGCGGCCTTTTTATTTTCGGCAAGCACCACACCCAGCCCTTGTGTACCTTCCAGCAGCTTGATGACAACCGGTGCTCCGCCCACCGACTCAACAATGCCTTCTGTATCGCGCGAGTAATCCATGAAGATGGTTTTGGGCAAACCCAGGCCAGCGCGGCTAAGAATCTGCAAACTGCGCAATTTATCGCGCGAGCGAATCAATGCCTGCGATTCAATGGCCGTAAATACTTTCATCATTTCAAACTGGCGCACAACGGCTGCACCATAAAACGTTACCGAGGCCCCGATACGGGGAATAACGGCATCAAAATAATCGAGTCGCCTGCCCTGGTACAGTACCATGGGGTTTTTCTTTTCAATGAACAGTACGCATTTCATGTGGTCAATAATTTCCACGTTGTGCCCGCGCTTTTCGCCTGCTTCTTTAAGGCGCTGCGTTGAGTACAACTTGGAGTCGCGTGATAGGATGGCGATGTTCATACCGTGTACGATGAAGTTTAGCGGGCTGCTCGTTTTGCCTGGCGGGCGGCCTTTCTTTCGGCCAGCTTCCTTTTGTAAGATAGATTTTTTTTCTTCACATCGATCAGGTACCGGTCGCGTAAAATTTTTCGCCCCAGCAGAATCGGAAATTTAAGCGATCCGCGGTCGCTCAGCGAAAACTCGGAAGTTATGGTTTCATTAAAAATAACAATGGTAGTGGTAACCAGGAACCTCCTTTCCACTTCACCAAATGAGTTTTTTATGTCGCGCTGGTCGAAATTCCTGGAAACGAACTTCATCCCGGTAAACTCCGGGTGTTCTTCATCGAGCAGCACAAACTCCAGTTGTCCGTTAACGACCTCGGCACGCGAGCAATGCAGGCTGCTGGTAAACGCCCCGGTATCGATTTTTGCGTGTATGTTGTAAAGCCCCAGGTCGGGCAGGTCAACACGGTCGTAACGGCCAAGCGTTTCCATGGGTAGAAATCCTTACCGAAGATGCACAAAATATCAAAATCCAAAAATAAAAAAGCCCTGTCTGCCAGGCAGACAAGGCTTTGAAAGTCCTCAGGCTACTTCAGCCTTTGCTTACTTTAAATGAAACCGAGGTGTTTTCCCACTTCAGGGTAACCGCATCTTTATCCACACTTATGGTAAACGACTCAGTAAAATCTGTTTTACCCGGTTTCACTTTTACCTGAAGGGCATCCTGGTCTTTATTTTTATTGTAATCATACGCACCCCATTGCCCGAGCTTTTTGTTGAAGATAATTGTCCATTCGCTTTCGCCCGGTACCGTAAACAGCGTGTACTTACCGGCTGCCAGGGCCTGCCCTTCAATCTTTACGTTTTTATCGAACTCAATTATGGTAGCCTCATTGGCACCGGTGCGCCAAACTTCACCGTAGGGAACAAGTCCGCCCATAACTTTGCGGCCTTTGGCACCGGGCTGGCTGTAATCGATTTTAATTTTTACACCATCAATGGCGCCTTCGGCCACTGCCGGGGGGCTTGGCCGTTTCGATTTATCCTGGGTAAATGCAACACAAGCAAGTGCCGCCAGCACAACAGTGAGTACGATTGTTTTTTTCATATGTGTACGTTTTGATTTGGTTTAACATGTAAAAATGCCCCTGAAGTAAGGGGCATTTTAAACAAATTTAAATGTTCCTGTAAACTGTTGGTATAACGTGTTTGGCAAGCGATTGGTTTTAGCCCGAAGGCATTTTTTATCGGCCAAACGGATTTAATGCCGACAATGCCTTTTGGCCACCGCCCATTTTATTCATCGTTTTCATCATTTTGCGCATATCGCCAAATTGCTTCAGCAACTGGTTTACCTGCTGTACCGTAGTGCCGCTGCCCCTGGCAATGCGGTTTTTACGGCTGCCGTTAATGATGTCGGGGTTCATGCGCTCTTCGGTTGTCATCGACCGGATGATGGCTTCAACAGGTTTAAAGGAATTATCATCCACATCCACCCCTTTTAGGGCTTTGCCCACGCCCGGTATCATTCCCAACAAATCCTTCATGTTGCCCATTTTCTTGATTTGTTCAAGTTGGCTGAGGAAGTCGTTAAAATCGAACTGGTTTTTTCTTAGTTTCTTATTCAGCCGCCTGGCTTCCTCTTCGTCAAATGTTTGCTGTGCTTTTTCAACCAGCGATACCACATCGCCCATGCCGAGGATGCGGCTGGCCATCCTGTCGGGGTAAAACCGGTCGAGGGCATCCATCTTTTCACCGGTGCTGATGAATTTAATGGGCTTTTCAACCACCTTGCGAATAGAAAGTGCGGCACCGCCACGCGCATCGCCATCCAACTTGGTAAGCACCACGCCATCAAAATTGAGCCGGTCGTTAAATGCCTTGGCGGTGTTTACCGCATCCTGGCCCGTCATCGAATCAACTACAAACAACGTTTCAGAAGGATGAAGCGCTTCTTTTAACCGGGCGATTTCATTCATCATCTCCTCATCCACAGCCTGGCGGCCGGCTGTATCTACGATAACAATGCGGTGATTATTCTTTTTAGCGTATTCAATTGCTGCATTAGCGATTTTAACCGCGTCTTTGTTTTCAGGTTCGGCATAAACTTCAACACCCACCTGTTGGCCCAAAACCTTTAGCTGATCAATCGCTGCCGGTCGATAGATGTCGCATGCTGTTAACAAAACCTGCCTACCCTGCTTCTTCAGGTAGTTGGCAAGTTTACCCGAAAAGGTTGTTTTACCCGAGCCCTGCAGCCCGGCAATAAGGATTACAGCGGGGTTACCGGTAATTGAAATCTCTTCGCCCGTACCGCCCATCAGCGCGGTAAGTTCATCGTTGGTGATTTTAATGAGCAGCTGGCCGGGCGAAATAGCGGTGAGCACATTCTGGCCAAGCGCTTTTTGTTTTATCTCATCGGTTACTTCTTTCGCCACCTTGTAGTTCACATCCGCATCAATGAGCGCCTTGCGGATTTCCTTGATGGTGGCAGCCACGTTAATCTCCGTAATGCGGCCCTGCCCCTTCAGGGTTTGAAATGCTTTTTCGAGTTTTAGGCTTAAACTATCAAACATCACACATCAATTAAGGGCGCAAAGTTAAACCCAATTCAGAAATGCCGAAATCCTATATACGGGTATGCCTCTCCCGCTTTAAAAACTGATTTTCCGGCCGGCAGTTCAAGAAACCCGTCAACCTCCTTCAGGTTCACAAAATCGCCCGAGCCCCCACCCGGTACCGGCCGGGCCATAAGCCTGCCCGCTTCCATAAACGTGTTTACCTGCAAGAAGTAAGTGAGGTTGGGGGAAAAGGTTATATCGTCACACAGTATGGCTGACTTCAGCTTCGGTTTAACTCCCATCTGGCCCATCATCCACGGAAGAATATACCGGTAAAAACAAGCATACGTGGAAACCGGGTTGCCCGGCAGGGCAAACACAACGTTTTCATTACTGCGACTGCCAAACCAAAAGGGTTTACCCGGCCGCTGGCTTACCTGGTGAAATCTCTTTTCAATGCCCAGTGCAGAAAGCGCATCAGGGATTAAATCGAATTTGCCTTTCGAAACCCCACCCGATAACACAAGCACGGTAAATTGCTGCAACAATCCGGCTAAAGTTGCTTCAACTTTTTCAGTTGTATCGGCCAGGTGAAAAAGTTCGGCCTGCCAGCCAACCTGTTTCATGGCTGCCTGCAGCGCATAAATATTGGAGCGCCTGAGCTGATGCCGTTCGGGAACTTCATCTATTTCTACCAGTTCATCGCCTGATGAAACAATTGCTGTTTTAGGAAACGCCTTTACCTGCACACTTGCTTTACCCACAGCGGCAAGCAATGCCACCTCAGCCGATGATATGACCTGACCGGGCTGCACCAGCACGTCACACTGTTTTGCATCCTGTGCCTGCGGGTGGATGTTCATTCCCTTTCTTACTTCCGCCAGGTGAATAACCGCAACGTTACCGTTCCGCTCCAGGTCTTCATACCGGATAACCGCATCGGCACCTTCCGGCAGGATGGCACCGGTCATTACCTCAATGCAGTTCAGCATATTCTTCAACGTTATTGCGGGGCTTCCCGCAGCATGAACGGCTTCGATTGTAAATTCCTTTTGTCCGGATGTAAACGTTTTCGAACTGATGGCCACACCATCCATGGCCACCCGGTTAAAAGGCGGGAAGTCTCGATCGGCAACCACAGGCTCGGCCAATACCCGACCGGGTGCATCATGAAGTGACACCGACTCAACGCCTGTGTTAAGGGCAGCAGCGTGAATGATTTGAGTTGCTTCCTGTACGCTTACCATGAATAATTATTAACTTTGAGTTAACGGGTGCATGAAAGTTAAAAAATTAACCCACACCGACAGGTCGGGCAATCCACAAATGGTGGATGTCTCCGGCAAGCCCGTCACCAAACGTACCGCCAGCGCCCGGGCCGTGGTTGAAGTTGGCCCCGGAATTTTAAAACTGATTCAGCACCAGGAACTGGTTACCAAAAAAGGCCCGGTGTTTCAAACGGCCATTCTTGCAGGCACCATGGGCGCAAAAAAAACCGCTGACCTCATCCCGCTGGCGCACCCAATCGGACTGGAGGACTGCACCATCCGGATTACCACCACCAAAAATGCTTTCGTTATTGACGCAACGGTTTCCGTTTCGGGTAAAACGGGGGTTGAAATGGAAGCATTAACCGCTGTAAGCATTGCTGCTTTAACCGTTTACGATATGTGCAAGGCCTTGTCGCACAACATTGTGATTACCGAAATCAAGCTGATGGAGAAGACAGGTGGTAAAAAAGATTTTAAACGAAACCCATGAATACATTCCGAAAGCGGATTTACCTGACACTTGAACCCACCGAAAAAGGGGGTGCATTGGAGCGGTTCTTTGAAGTGTTCCTCATTACCATAATTATACTGAACATTCTGGCCATCCTGTTAAACTCCGTTGATGCCATCGGTAAACAGTATGGTGACTTATTTTATCATTTCGAAATATTTTCGGTTATCCTTTTTACGATTGAATACCTGCTGCGCATTTATTCGATTGTAGAAAATCCGAAATACAAGCACCCGGTTACCGGCAGGCTTAACTACATAAAAACACCGATGGCCATTATTGACCTGCTGGCCTTTCTGCCGTTTTACCTCACGTTCCTTCCGCTGGATTTACGGTTCCTCCGGATGTTCAGGTTAATGGCATTGTTCCGGATGTTTAAAGTTGCCCGGTACATGGAAGCACTGGTTGTTTTCAGAAAAGTTATTTACGAGCGAAAAGAACAACTCATCCTGAGCATTCTGTTTATTTTTTTTATACTGGTCATCATCTCCACCATCATGTTCTATGTTGAACGCGGCAACCAGCCCGGTAAATTTACCAGCATACCCGATACCATGTGGTGGGGAATTGCCACCATTACTACGGTAGGGTATGGCGATATGGTTCCCGCTACACCCCTCGGGCGTTTTCTAGGCGGGTTGTTTGCCATTGCCGGTGTAGGGCTGCTGGCATTGCCGGCCGGTATCCTGTCATCGGGTTTTTTTGAATTGCTGCACAGCCCTCGTTCAAAAAAACACACCTGCCCGCATTGCGGAAAGGAATTCCATGAATAAGCCCCTCCTTAACGGACTTATCCTGGCAGGTGGCAGCAGCTCGCGCATGGGTGTTGATAAAAGCACAATTCGGTACGCTGAAAAACCGCAGTACGTACATCTTTCAAACCTGCTGATGCCTTTTTGCAGCACGGTTTTTATTTCCGGCCGTACCATACCCGGCAGTACAATACCTGTGCTTACCGATACCTTTGAAGTTGCCGGACCCTTAAACGGAATTCTAACCGCATTCCACCAGCAACCGGCAGCGGCATGGCTGACGGTGCCCGTGGATATGCCCAATATTGATGCAACACTTATTGCCACGCTTGTAGCTGGTAGAAATCCGGAGAAATCGGCAACCTGTTTTTACGATTCCACGGGCAAACAACCCGAACCACTGGTAACCATATGGGAGCCTGTTGCGGGTAAACAGTTACTTGACTACTATAATAAAGGCGGAAAGAGCCCCCGCGAATTTTTACTGAACAATCCTGTGCAGGTTCTTACTGTACCCGATCCAACGTACCTGGTCAACATCAATACCCCAGAAGATTTAGAACAATTCAGGAAAACCTTACAGCGCAACAAACCCTGCAAATGAATCAGCGTGCACACGTTAAAACCGCCCTTAATGTAACCAGCATATTAATTAATTAAGCGTAAGTATCTAATCAATAAGGCTATACCGCTACCCACAATAAGTTGAAAAAAATTTTCTCGGCTATCTGCCTATCAATCAGCCGCCAATTCAGTCAGGTGAATAAACGCATGGTACAATTCCTTACATCGCACCAAAAAACGATACGGTTATGGGTACCTTAGCGTTGTCTGAAAAAAATAGTTGGTTTATGAAAACACTCTCCAAGCCCTACATCAATCCCATCGGCCGCGACCTGGTGGTGTTGGCCATTGCCAGTTTTGTGATAGCCGTTACGCTTGTTACGGCTGCTATTATCCTGGTTAATCAGTTGTAGGATTTCTCCATATTGGGCTGGGCGCTGATCCACTCTTCGCCATCTTCGAAGATCTCCTTCTTCCAGATGGGCACCTTAACTTTTAAGGTGTCAATAATAAACTGGCACGCCTCGAAGGAATCTTTGCGGTGCGGGGCCGAAACCGCAATAGCCACCGATACTTCGCCCGGTTTAAGGGTACCCACCCGATGGCTCACCGCTGCACCCAGCAGAGGCCAGCGGTGCGCGGCCTCATCCATAATTTTACGGATTTCGGCTACGGCCATCGACTCGTAGCACTCATACTCCAGCCACACCACGTTTTTGCCGTGGGCAGTGTTGCGGACAGTTCCGATAAAGACATTCACGGCCCCGGCACCCAGGCTCGAGGTGGCATCAATTACCTTCTGAATGTCGATTGGCTTCTCTGTAATTTTAATCATTATCTGAAGGTTGGGTAAAACGATTCATGCTTAGGAAGGATGCGTTGAAAGTAGAAAAACGAAATCAAATTTCAATGGCAGGGCCCCAACCTTTTTTCTACCCACCGCTAACCGGGGGAATCAGCGCAATTTCATCGCCCTCGGCAATAGGCTGGCCATCGTCAGCATACCGGCCGTTTACCGCAATAAAAAGCGACCGTAGGTTTTGAAGCCGGGGATACCGGGCATAGAGGGAGGCCTTTAACCTGCCTGCCGTGCAACCATTCTCCAATTCCATTACCACTTCCCGTTGCCCTACCATTTCGCGCGAAATACCAAAAGCCTTAACCACACATTTCATAAGCGTTCCATTACACCGAAAAGACTTAAATTTAGGAATTCGGTTTGATTGCGTGTTTAACTGATTCCCGTGAAATCGCCCCAACTATACGATAACCACAACCGGCCGCTCAACTACCTGCGGCTTTCCGTTACCGACCGCTGCAACCTGCGTTGCTTTTACTGCATGCCCGAAGAAGGCATTCGCTACCTGCCCAAAAAAGAACTGTTGAGTTTTGAAGAAATCGAGCGCCTGGTTACCCTGCTGGCCGGCATGGGAATTACGAAAGTGCGCCTTACCGGTGGCGAGCCTTTTGTGCGAACCGATTTAATGAAACTGATCAGGAAAATCAGCGCTGTACCCGGAATAACCTGCCTGCACCTCACCACCAACGGAGTACTTACCGCTCCTTACATAAGTGATCTGAAAGCACTGGGTATTGCTTCTGTGAACCTTAGCCTGGATACGCTGAACCGCGAACGGTTTAAGCAGATTACCCTCCGCGATGCGTTCGACTCCGTAATGAACACACTTGAATTGCTTATTGAAAATCAGATTCCCGTAAAGATCAATGCGGTAGTTATGGACGGGAAAAATATTGACGACATCTTACCGCTGGTTGAACTTACCAAACACCGGGATATCTCCGTTCGCTTTATCGAAGAAATGCCCTTCAATGGCGAAGGCGCCCACTACCCGGTTTTAACGTGGACACACAGGAAAATTCTCAGCTACATAACGGAAGCTTATCCAACCCTTCAAAAAATCAACGATCCCGATAATTCAACCGCATCAAACTACAAGGTGCCCGGGTACCATGGCGACATCGGCATCATCGCGGCCTTCAGCCGCACGTTTTGCGGAACGTGCAACCGCATCCGGGTAACCGCACAGGGAATATTAAAAACCTGCCTGTACGATGATGGCGTGCTGAACATCCGCGACCTGATGCGTACAGGCTGCAGCGATGATCAAATCGAACAGAAACTCATGCATGCCTTTGCCCACCGCCCGAAAAACGGGTTTGAAGCCGAACAGCAGCGTACCGCAAACACGCCCGTTCACGAATCCATGTCAACCATCGGGGGTTAACCCGGTAGTCAAAACAGATTTTAACTGCTATTTTGCGCCCATCTTCTGCGCCCATGAAAAACGTTAACTTCTCACAGCACATCTGGCCACACCTGCTGGCCGTTGTTGTTTTTTTACTGGTAACTGTTTTCTTCTTTAGTCCTGTTTTTTTTGAGAACAAAACCCTGAACCAGCACGACATTGTGCAATCACTTGGCGCGGCAAAAGCTCTGCGCGACTACCGCCAGCAAACCGGTGAAGAAGGCCTTTGGGTACCCAACATGTTCAGCGGCATGCCGGCTTACCTGGTAAATGTAGAGTGGAGCAACCAGGCCATCCGCTACATCAAAGCCGTTAGCGGGCTTGGGCTTCCGCACCCGGTAAATAATATTTTCCTTGCCTTTCTCGCCTACTACATCATGCTGCTGTGCTTTCGGGTAAGGCCGTGGCTGGCCATTGCCGGTGCGCTGGCATTCGGGTTATCCAGTTATATGATCATCGGGCTTGGTGCCGGGCATAATGCGCGCATCGGGGCCATTGCCTTTATGCCGCTGGTAGTTGGCGGCATACACCTGGCTTTTTCCAACAACAAAACAGCAGGTTTCGGCCTTACCGCTGCCGGGCTTGCGCTGCACTTGCGCGAAAATCACCTGCAGATTACCTACTACCTGCTGTTGGTTGTGTTAACCTACGGATTGGTGCAGTTGGTTTATGCTATCCGCGAAAAGCAAATGCCGGAGTTTTCAAAAACAGTGCTGTTGCTTATACCGGCAGCATTGATTGCTGTCGGCAGTTTTTTCGGGCCGTTGTGGAGCATAAGCGAATATAGCCGGTATTCCATCCGCGGAAAATCAGAACTGGCAGCTTCGGCCGCACAAAAAACTACCGATGGCCTGCAGAAAGAGTATGCCTTCGAGTACAGCAACGGCATACCCGAACCCCTGGTACTGGTGATACCGGGTTTCTATGGCGGCAGTTCGTCAACCTTCTTGGTGCAGAACACGGAGAGCAACGTGTACAAAGCCCTGGTCAATTCAGGCGATCAGCGCATGGCCAACCAGTTGGCACCGTTTACCCGCGCGTATTGGGGACCGCAGTCGAACACGGCCCCGTATTACGGAGGAGCCATTGTTTTTTTTCTGTTCGTCATCGGGATCCTGTTTGCTGATAAAAAATTTGTTTGGTGGCTGTTGCCGATAAGTGTACTGGCCGTGGTGCTG
>JAGUUF010000319.1 GCA_020063545.1 Cytophagales bacterium | reverse complement strand
GCATTAACCTGCCCTTCAGTAAAGTAACAGCCCCTTCGCTTACCGAGAAGGACATGGAAGACCTGGAGTTTGGCCTGAAGAATAACATTGAATGGATTGCCCTTTCGTTTGTGCGTAAAGCACAGGATATAAAAATCCTGCGCGACATCATTGAAAAGAAAAAGTCAACATCGCGCATTGTAGCAAAAATTGAAAAGCCCGAAGCGCTGAGCAACATTGACGACATCATAAATGCTACGGATGCGGTAATGGTTGCCCGTGGCGACCTGGGCGTGGAGATATGGCTTGAAGAGGTTCCCATGGTGCAAAAGATGCTCGTGGAGAAGTGCAACAAGGCCGGCAAGCCGGTAATTGTGGCTACCCAAATGATGGAGAGCATGATAGAAAACCCACGACCCACCCGTGCCGAAACCAACGATGTGGCCAACGCGGTGATGGACGGTGCCGATGCGGTGATGCTTTCGGCCGAAACAGCTGCTGGAAAATATCCCATTGAAGTTATCCGCAGCATGGTGCGCACCATCGCCTCGGTTGAGAAGAATGAAAAAATGTATTACCGTTTCCGGGATGTGGATCCCAAGTCGCCCATTTACCTGAACGACAGCCTCGTACTCGCTGCCTGTAAACTGGCCAAGGATGTGGGCGCCAAAGCCATTGTCGGGATGACCTCCTCCGGGTACACCGCGTTTAAGTCGTCATCGCACCGGCCCAACACCAATATTTTTGTGTTTACCGGAAACAAGGCCCTGCTCAACACCATAAACCTGGTGTGGGGCGCCCGCGCCTATCATTACGATAAGCATAACTCCACAGACGAAACAATTGCCGATGTTGAAAAGATCCTGAAAGAAGAAGGCCACGTACAGCCGGGCGATATTTTTATTGTGCTGGCCAGTATGCCGATACAGGAACGGCAGCGCACCAATACGCTGCGCATTAATGTGGTAAAGTAATTGCCAGGCATGTAGTATCCGTTGCACCTTATGGTTTTGGTTCAACCAATAGTACTTCTTCCCGTTCAACTACCACCGTGCCGGGCGGATCGCCTTTGCGTTTGCGAACATATTTCCGTTGTGTAACGGTAACCGGGCAAAGTGAATCAGTTTTTCGTTTGGAGTACCAGGCGGCCAATTGTGCAGCGCGCTCTATAACCGGTTTTGGAAAGGGCTTGCCAGCCTGGCTTTTTATTACCACATGCGACCCGGAAACATCTTTCGCATGCAGCCACAGGTCGTCCTTATATGAAAACTTCTGTGTAAGTTCATCGTTGCTTTGGGCGTTTTTGCCAACCCGTATTTTAAAACCGCAATAATCAACCTCCCGGTACGGCAGCGAAACTTTTTTTTCCTTTTCTTCCCGGTTCAGACCAAATTTTTTTGTCAGCTGCCGTATGTCCTGTAAGCTATGGGCCCGCTCCAGTTCGGCCAACTGATTTTTGAAAATTTCTGCCTGTTGCTTTTTGGCGGCAATTCCTTCTGTTAACTTTTTTATTTCCAGTTCACGGTTTTTTGCCTTGCGATAATAAATCGCTGCATTTTTCTGAATGGAAAGTTCTTTCTTCAGCCGGATGCGTTCAGGCAGGTTATTATTGTAAAAGTTCGGCAGTTCAACCACCTCAACGCCTCCTGTAATGTTGGTCAGGTTGGCCATCAGCAGGTCGGCCCATATACTGAAGCGATTATCCGATTCGATTTCGTTTAACTTAACCGTGTTCCGTTGAATATAGCCATCGGCATGGTCAATACGGGTTTGCAGCGCCTTCACGGCCTGCTTTTTTTCTGAACGGTAGGCAGCGGTGGCATTGTGTAATGTGAAAAATTCGGTAACGGCAGTAAGCGGGTCTGTAAAGGATTTTAGAATTTCCTTTCCGGGAAGCAGGGAGAAGCCAACGCCATCCTGATCGTGCAGCAGGTGGTAGGTGGGGTCTTCGAGTTGGGTGAGCAGTTGTGTAAAAAGAAGCCACTTTTCGTCAATTGATTTTGAATAAAAACCCAGCGATGTCAGGTATGCCCAAACCGGTTTCCCGAAGGTGAAGTAACAGCGCTCAAGGTTTTGTTGGTTTGTTACGAAGGCTTCTTTCGAAAAATCAATTGGCTTGTTCAGTGCATCGGGGCTGAGGTGAAAATCCTGCACGAGGTGGTTGCGAAAAATCTTTGTCGGGGTTAAGCCGTTAAGCAATATAATGTTTGCCCGGTGGCCGTGCATTTTAAAGATGAGGGAGTGTCCGCGGTCCAGCTCAAGGCTGAAACTCCGGTCGTTTAGAAATGGCCTTACTGAAACAACCCGGCAGCCGATTACTTCCTGAAAAAGATCGATGCTGTTTTTTCGGGCGCGCTTGAAGTCGGCCGGAAAAGCAAGGCAGCAAAAATCAGGCTGAAGGGTAGCCCGGATAAAATACGGGCCCGCGGGTGTTTCGAATTGCAAAATCAATTCATCGGCATGCTGGCTGAAACATTGTGACACCATGCTGCCGGTGAGCCGGCCGGTGAGTGCCCGCGTTACTTGCCGGAGAAAATAATAGTTGTTATGCACGGTTTACCGGGTTGTAAGCTGCAACCCATCGTAAGCCAGCGAAATTCCATCAGGCAATTCGTTTTCAATTGTTCGCTGGGTGCCAAGTTTATGACTGATGTGGGTAAACCATGCTTTACCCGGTTTTATTTTTTTTACCATCCCAATGGCCTCATCCAGGTTAAAGTGCGAGATGTGCGGTTCGCGCTGAAGCGCATTCAGCACCAGGTGGTTTACACCCTGCAGTTTTTTCATCGTTTCATCCGGAATAAAATTAGCATCGGTAATGTAGGCGAAGTTTCCGATTCGAAAACCCAGCACTGGCAACTTCAGGTGTAAAACGGGAAGTGGAATAATTTCAATTCCGTTGATGGCGAATGGTTCAGGTGTAATCGGGAAGAGTGTAAGCCGCGGTAGGCCGGGGTAATTGTCGGGCCCGAAGATGTAGGAAAAATCGGTTTGTATTTGGTGCAGTGTTTCTTTCATGCCATATACCGGCATGTTGATGTTCTGCTTAAAATTATAGGCCCGCACATCGTCAAGCCCGGCCGTATGGTCACGGTGGGCATGCGTAAACAAGATCGCATCTACATGCTGAATGTTTTCGCGCAGCATTTGTTGTCGAAAGTCCGGGCCGGTGTCAATCACCAGGCTGAGCGTATCGGTTTGGATATGAACGGACGATCGAAGGCGCTTATCGCGGAAGTCAACCGAGGTGCACACCTCGCAAGTGCACCCAATTACAGGTACGCCTTGTGACGTGCCGGTGCCCAGAAAGGTGATTGTCAAGCTTTTACTTCTGTTTGGGTTAGTTCTTCATACAGCCGCAGGCTTTTCTCCGAAAAACGCGACTTGTCCAGTTCCACCGATTTTAAAATGTCGAGCAGCGCGTTGATCTTTCCTTCGGTGGTATAGAACTTATTGACAATCATGATTTTCTGATCGCGCAACAGGCAATAGCCCGATTTGAAATTACCCTTTTCGTAACGCAGCGTGTAATCCGATTCGCCCAGCAGTTCTTCCAGCTTGGTAAGAAAGGGTACGGTGTACTTAATCATACGTGGTTGTTTGGTGCGAAGATAAGGGATAACCGCCAATGATGGATACACTGAATCCTCACATCGGGTTTGTACTTTTGGGCGGTGGACTGGAAGGCGAAAAAACTTATTGTCATCCTCGGCCCAACGGCCTCCGGTAAAACGGCCCTTGCCATAAAACTGGCGCGCCACCTGGCAACCGAAATTATTTCGGCCGATTCGCGGCAGTTCTATAAGGAGCTAACCATCGGCACGGCCAAGCCTTCGGCTGAGGAACTGCAGGCAGTAAAGCACTATTTTATAAATACCCATTCCATACAGCAAGACTACGATGCGGCAATTTTTGGCGATGAGGCCTTTGCCCTGATTCTCCGGTTATTCGAAAAATACAATTCGCTTATTGTTTGCGGAGGTTCCGGGTTATACATAAAGGCACTGCTTGAAGGATTTGATGATATACCCGAAGTGCCGGACGAGATTCGTGATGAACTGGCCGACCGGTATGCCCGGCAAGGACTGGGCTGGTTGCAAGCCGCGCTTAAGCAAACCGATCCGGAAACTTTTTTTACACTCGATGCGCAAAACCCTCAACGGCTGCTCCGGGCCCTCGAAGTGAAACTGGCCACCGGTAAGTCTATCCGGGAATTCCAGAAAAATCAAAAACGCCAGGTACCCTTTCGCGTAATCAAGTTAGGGTTGGATGTTGAGCGGGAAGAGTTATATAAGCGCATTGATAAGCGCATGGACGGTATGATTGAAGCCGGATTGTTTTCGGAAGCGGAGAAACTGTTTCCTTTCCGTACAAAAAATGCCTTGCAAACAGTGGGCTACCAGGAGATTTTTGACTTTATGGAGGGGAAATATGATCAACCGGAAGCCGTACGCCTGCTTAAACGAAATTCGAGGCGTTATGCCAAGCGTCAGTTAACCTGGTTCAGGCGCGATGCTGAAATTAACTGGGTAAGCCCGGATGATTGGAAAGGAATGCTTAGCTTGATTGAATAAACCGGCTGGCCGGTACCAGCAACCTTACGTAAATGAGTAAACGGGTTCTTATTATTACCTACTACTGGCCGCCAAGCGGAGGCAGCGGAGTGCAGCGCTGGCTTAAGTTTGTAAAATACCTGCCCCAGTTTGGGTGGGAGCCGTTTGTGTTTACACCGGAGAATCCTTCGTTTGAATTGCAGGATGAATCGTTGTTGAAAGATGTTCCGCCCGAGGCGGAAGTAATCAAACTGCCGATATGGGAACCGTATTCCGCCTATGCAAAGCTTACCGGTTTTTTAACCGGAAAGAAAATTAAAGCGACCGACTTTGTTTCCACCGGGAGGAAATCGGCATTCCAAAACCTTGCTGCATTTATTCGCGGCAACTTTTTTATACCCGACCCCAGGATTTTCTGGAAACGCCCGGCTGTAAAGTTTTTGCATGATTTTATTCAGCACAATCAAATCAGGATGTTGGTAACAACGGGTCCGCCACATTCCATGCACCTTATCGGGATGGAACTGAAAAGAAGAAATCCTTCGTTAAAATGGATTGCCGATTTCCGCGACCCGTGGAGCCGGTGGGATTTACTCGATACGCTTCAGCTTACTTCGCTGGCCCGTGCCCGGCATAACCGGCTGGAACATCAGGTGCTTACCAAAGCCGATTGCGTACTTACCGTTACCCCGCATTACGTAAACTGGTTTAAACAGGCAGGTGCACGAAAAACGGTTTTGATAACCAATGGGTATGATGAAGATGATTTTACAGGATTACACTATGTAAAAGGCAGCCGGTTTACCATTCGCCACCTGGGAGTGGTGGATGAACTGCGCGACCCGCGCCCGTTTATGCTGGCAGCCCGCGATGCGTGTATTGAAAACAGCGAACTTGCTGCGTTGCTTTCAATTGAATTTGTAGGCCAGGTAAACACGGCATTTCGCAGTTGGGTTGAAGCAGATGGGGTGTTATCGAAAATCACTTCCTTCCGCAGCCAGGTGCCGCACGGCCAGTTGGTGGAAGTATATAATCAAACCGATGCATTGCTGCTGGTGCTGGCCAACAGCGCCATTGCCCGGGGTAACATACCCGGTAAGTTGTTTGAATACATCGGCTCCATGCGCCCGGTAATCGGTATTGGTCCTGCAGATGGCGATGCGGCATCGATCATAAGTAAAACCGGGGCGGGTGTTGTTATTGAACGCGAAAATCTTCAGGCGATTAAAGCAAGGCTGCTTGACTTATTTTTAGATTGGAAGAATAACAAGGGTTATGCCGGAACAGGAAAAGAATCGTACAGCCGCAAATCACTTACGGCTGACCTTGCCAACCTGCTCAATTCGCTTTAGGTTTTGTATGTTGCGCTGAATTTTACCGCAATTGATCAGCAGGCAATTTATTAAAAGCTCGTTTATCTATGCCGTGGCCGGCTCCTTGCCTATGGCCAGCGCGGTTGTGTTGCTGCCTTTTTATGTGGCTTACCTTTCCACCGAACTATTCGGTGCGCTCGCCATTTACCTTGCCCTTTCCATGCTGGTGCAGATTGTGGTAACCTACAGCTTCGATACTTCGCTGTATGTTCATTATCATGATTTTAAAACCGATAAAGAAAAATTATCGCGGTTTATCAGTTCCTGTTTCATTTTTATGCTGCTGCTCGGAGCAGGGGTGGCCGGTATAGCGGCACTAACCGGTGAGTTTGTTTTTACAACGGTATTTACCAATCAAAGCCTTCCCTTTTTTCCTTATGGGATGCTATCCGTAATTACCGGTGCATTCCAGGCCTTATTCAAAGTAAACACCAGTTTGCTGCAGAGTCGTGAACAGCCTGATCGTTTCTTTTGGTCCAACCTGGTAAACTTCTCGCTTATTGCAGTTCTTACCATTGGGGGCCTTAAACTCTTTCCCAACAGCCTGGCCGGGCCGGTGGTTGCACGGGCAATTGCCGCGGTCGTTTCGGGTACGGGTTCGCTCATTCGCATGTACAGCGAGTTTGGTTTTCGTTTTGACTATCCGTTGCTGCGCTCAACGTTTGGTTTTAATACCTACTCATTTATCTACCAGCTTCAGTTGTGGGCGGTAAATTATTTCGACAGGATACTGATGGTATTTTTCTTGCCGCTGGAACGCGTAGGTATTTATGATTTTGCGTTTAAGTGCATGTTGATTGTTGAGTTTGCGATAAATGGATTATTTAATTCCTTTTACCCCAAAGTACTGAGCAAGGTGGCGGAGCAACATGATAAGGGAACTTCCATCGAAATTAACCGGTACTTTCACGGGCTTACGGCTGCGGCCGTGCTGTTGGTAGCCGGATGTATTTTTCTATTCCCTGTTGTTTTCGGATTCTTCAGCGTTAACCCGGGTTACCGGGAGGCCCTCGCTTTTATTCCCTTCATCGGGTTAATCTATTTATTAAAACCCCTCAGGCTGTACACGGCCATGCCGTACTCGGTGCTTAAATACACCAAACCACTTCCGGTTTATTACCTGTTGGTAACCGCTGTTAAGATCAGCGTTATGGTTTTGGCAATACCCGTGTTGGATGTGTACGGGGTTATTGCCGCCTCAGCCGGTGCTTTACTGGTTGAAATTCTTTTGCTGTATTACGGAAGCCGTAATCGCTTTGCGTTTAATAACCTGAATGGGTATAAACTAATAGCTGTGCCGGTAGTTTTTGGATTGGTTGTTCTGTTTACCGAACTTTCAAGGATACCCGTAAGTGCAACCCTCGTTCATTTGGTGTATGTGATGGTGGCCCTGGCACTGTTGCTTTGGGTTTATCGAAATGAATTCCGGTTGATGGATCCGATGCGAATTGTACGTTGAATTATGGAGCAGCAGATGGACCGAAAGCCTGTGGTATTGCATTACAACTCGCGTTACCTGCCGCTAACCGAAAACTGGATTCACAGCATATTGCGTCATCACAAAACATTTGTGCCGGTTTTTATTACTCGTAAAACCCAAAACCTTGAGTTGTTTCCTTTGCCAAAGGTTTTCTCGTTAGAACACATAAACAAAATAATCCGGCTAAGCCAGATTGCCTATTCAAAGCTCTCCGGGCATATCCCTTTCTTCTATTCTACGTGTAAAAAATCCCATGCATCCGTCCTTCACGTTCACTTTGGTTATCACGGTGTAAAACTGCTTGGACTGAAACGAAAAACCGGCTTGCCAATGGTGTGCAGCTTTTATGGTGACGATGCCTTTCATTACCCGTTGAAGCCCGGTGTAAAAAAACAATACCGCAAATTGTTTGCTGAGGCTGACAGCATCCTGGTATTGGGGCCATACATGAAGGCGCACCTGGCAGGTTTAGGATGCGCTGAAGAAAAAATCAGGATTCACCACCTCGGTATTGATACCGGCAAAATCGGTTACCGGCCTCGCACCCGTAAGGCTGGCGAACCTGTCCGCTTTATGACTTCCTGCAGTTTACTCGAAAAAAAAGGTGTGGGTATAGCCATTAAAGCGCTGGCGGGACTAAAAGACCAGTATGCCTTTACGCTTGACCTGGTTGGCGATGGACCGTTGCGCGAAACGCTTCAGCAACTGGCAAAGGAATGTGGTATCTACGACAGGTTAACGTGGCATGGGTACAAGCCCTATTCGTTTGTTATTGAAAAAATGTATCAATGCGATGTGTTGATCCAGGCAAGCATAACCACCCCCGATAACCGGAAAGAGGGTACACCGGTTGCCATAATGGATGCCATGGCTACCGGCATGGCGGTGGTAGCCACCCGGCATTCCGATATCCCCGAAATTGTTGAAGATGGTGTTACCGGTTTGCTTGCTGCTGAGAACGATGTGGAAGGCCTTCGGGCATGTTTTAAGAAATTGCTCGATAACCCACCGGTGATTGAATCGCTTGGTTTGCGCGGCCGTGAAAAGGTTGAAGGAGAGTTTAATGTTGCCACTCTTACCGCTCAGTTAGAAGAGCATTATCTTCAACTTATTCGCAGGTAGATCAGGAATTGATTGCCTGCTGGTTGTTAATAAAGACCAAATTTTCTCCCTTTATAGTTTTGGAGAACTGGTGCCGGCCCAGCGCCTTAAACACCGCCCCGGAGCAACCGGGCTTCATCCGGTCGTGCAGTTCAATAACCAGGCATTTGGTAATGGCCAGCCAACTGGTATCGCCTGAAAAAACCTCCTTTTCGCTCCCTTCAATGTCGATTTTTAAAATGTCAACAGACGTAATGGCATGCTGCTGAAGGAGTGATTGAAGTGTAATGGCCGGTATGGTTGAATGTGCGCCTGCGCGCTGCTCTACCATAAAGCCACGCAGCCCGAAACCGCGATCGGCAATTTCAATCGCTCCGTTTTCGTACCACAGGGCGGTACGAATGGCTTTAATGTTTGCATGGCTGCCAACATTTTTCTGCAGCAGTTCAAAATTGCCTTGTTCAGGCTCCAGCGAAAGTATGGTTGCACCGGGGTAAAGGTTCGCAAAGAACAGGGAGGTAAAACCGATGTTGGCCCCGGCATCAATAATCACTTTTGGCTGGATGGATGCTGGTAACTCAAGTCTGTATGCTTCGCGTAAAAAAATTTCTCTGAAGGTGGTCAGGTCTGCCGTGCCCGGCCGGTAATAAACAGGGTTTGAATAACCCGGCAGGTTTACAACAGGTCGCTTTAAAAGTTTCACCTGCACATAAACCCACAGGCCTGCTGCCATTCCGAATCGCTGTATGCATGTTGTGAAAAACCAAAACATCCGCTACCCTGTTTTTTCTACCACCATAAAATAACCCAGCGGGTAGGCCCTGCCGGTGTTGGCCGAAATCCGGCTGCCCCACCGGGTATGAACAAACCACAAACAAAGCGACTGAGTAATGGAAGCAAGGGCATTTCCGATGAGCGGAATCTTTACAACGATCCGGGCATACAAATCGGCAAGTACCAGCGGAAGCCCGCCAAAACTTTCCAGTTCAAGTACCCGAAATTTATTCTTTGCCGCGTAGTTTTTCAGGGCAAATTCGGTATACCGGAAGTAGTCGTGCGGTGCTTCGTGTATTTTATAAAGAAACGGAACACTCACCAGCATTTTTCCACCGGGTTTCAGTATGCGGGCCAGTTCCGCCCACAGTACATCGGGTTCGGCAATGTGTTCAAATACTTCTGAGATCAGAATCGTATCGTAACGGTTATCGGGCAGGGGCAGGGGCTTGTTCAGGTCGCACTCCAGGTCAAGGTATTGATTCTTGTGCAGCGTGTTGGGCCAGTCGATGCAGGTAATTTCATGCACGTAATTTTTGTAGATGAAATAAAACGGAACGTTTCCGCAACCCATATCGGCCAGGCTGCCGCGTGCATGT
>JAGUUF010000081.1 GCA_020063545.1 Cytophagales bacterium | reverse complement strand
CAAGCCTGTTAAGCAATTTCTGCCATTTACGCTCCAGGTCAAGGTCGCGCTTATACATGAGCAAGTTCTTCCCAGTACTCAAAAGCCCTTCTTAAATGCGGAATCACAATAGTACCCCCGATTAAGGTTGCGAGGCCCATCGCTTCGTTAACCTGTTCGGTGGTAAGCCCAACTTCTTTGCATTTGCCCAAATGGTACTTTACACAATCATCGCAGCGTAATACCAGCGAGCAGGTTAGCCCGATTAACTCTTTGGTTTTAATATCCAACACACCAGCCGTATAGGCATTGGTATCGAGGTTGAAAATGCGTTTGATAATCAGGTTGTCGGCAGACTGAATCTTCTCGTTCATTCTGCTTCTGTAATGGTTAAAGTCAGCGACCAGTCCCATGCGTGTTTGTTTAAATTTTTTAACTTAAAGGAGGTGTAAATATACCCAATCTGAAAACAGGCCTGGCCGATATCGTTTCCGACTTTGTTTCACTTATTTACCCCAATTATTGTGCGGCCTGCAAAACAGGCCTGGCAAAAGGTGAGGAGGTAATATGCACGCGTTGCATACATAATCTGCCACGGACGAATTATCACGCGTATCGTAATAATCCGCTGCAGCGGAGAATTGGCGGGAGGATACCGTTACAATTTGTTGGTTCATTTCTGTTATTCAGAAAAGGCGGGATTGTGCAGGAACTGCTGCATGAATTAAAGTACCACAACCGCCCGGAGATTGGCCGGGTGCTTGGCTGCGTTTATGGCAGCGAATTGGTAAAAGAAGGTTATGACAAACAGCTTGATTTACTTGTTCCGATTCCACTTCATCCATGGAAAAAAAAGCGAAGGGGGTATAACCAAAGCGAAGCGTTTGCCACCGGCCTGGCCGAGGCTATGCAAGTTCCGGTTAATGCTGCCGTTGTTGAGCGGGTGGTGAATAATGAAACGCAAACACGCAAAAGCCGGCTGAGGCGCTGGGAAAATGTCAGCGATGTGTTTGTGGTAACCAATCAGGCTGGTGTTGTTGGCAAGCGGGTGCTTGTGGTTGATGATGTAATCACTACCGGGGCAACCGTTGAAGCGTGTGGAAATGCCCTTCTGCAGGCGGGCTGTTCAGCAATAAGTGCGGTAAGTATTGCTTATTCGGGAGAATAAAAAAGCCCCTTGGCGAGTGGCCAGGGGCTTTAAAAATCTTTACTAAGGAGGATTAATAGTTCGAACCTGCGCGAATCATCGCACAGCGGAAACCGATGGTTGCCGTAGCGCTGTCCTGATCAAGGTACCTGCGTGTACCGGGCGACATCCAGTAGGCAACGTCTTTCCAGCTGCCACCTTTATATACACGGGCGCGATCAGTAATGAGTGATGTAAAACTTTCGGGGTTGCGATCCACGTTGTTGTAAACATTGCCCTCCTGCTCAGTACCGGTGGCCTTATCGAGGAAGCCATCCCTTCGAATCGGGTTGAGGTCGTCAAAATCCTGGAAGGACAGCGGGCGGTAAACATCCTGTACCCATTCACTCACGTTACCGGCCATGTTGTACAAGCCGTAGTCGTTGGGCGGGAATTCATAGATATATGTTGTAATCAGCGCACCATCATTTAACCGGCCGGCAATACCGGCATAATCACCGCGGCCGCGTTTAAAGTTGGCCAGCATAAAGCCCATTTGCTTGCCGTAAGGATTACGCAATGCGTGACCATCCCACGGGTAAATGCGTTGATGGGTTTGCATTTCTTCAAGCCACTGGGTTCCGATCATGGCCTGTGCTGCATACTCCCATTCGGCTTCTGTTGGTAAGCGGTAAGCGGGAACAACAAAACCCGATTCCAGCGGTATGCGACCATCTGTTTCAGCATACTCTTCGCCAGCCTTTTTAGCCAGGTCCATATTTACCGCACGGGTTCTCCATACCGCGTAAGCGCTGGCCTGGTTCCAGGTAACACCAACCACAGGGAAATACCGGAAGCCCGGGTAACGGAGGTAATGCTCAACATACGGATCGTTGAAGGCAAGTTTTCCAACCCAAACCGTTGTATCTGGTTTGGCTGCCTGGTAAACTTCCTGCGATGAATCGCGGGCCAGGTAGTGAAGGTATTCGAGCCAGTGAATGTTAGCAATTTCAGTTTCATCCATGTAAAATGAGGCTACCGAAACGGTTCTTTCGATATTGTCGCGGAAGGACATAACGTCTTCTTCAAACGATCCCATAACAGCACGACCGCCCTCAATGAATACCATGTTGGGGGCATCGGGCTGGCCTTTGTAGGGGTTAACCATGTAACCCCCGGCATCCTCATCGTTGTATGCCAGGCCGGTTGCCGAGCTTACAGAGCCCGGGTTCTGTGCTGTGGGTTTGCCGCCCCCCCTACCAAAAAGTGAGCACCCCGTAATCACAGCGGAGGCCCCGGCAAGCAGTAAAAGAACCTTAATGTAATTCCTCATTTTACTTTAGTTTTTAAAGCAACTGCTAATATAAAGACATAAACACGTGTTTTCCAAGTAGAAGACTTTTTATTGATAAATCTTTAATACAATGCAAACACCTGCACCTATCCTAACGCCCGGCCGGGGCTTGTATTGTTTTGAGAAGGCGCCATCCCAAGGGGGGAATAGTCTAATCGGTGATTGGTTGTTAAAAAAGGTAAATGTTTTAAATAAGGCGACAGAAGTTTGGCACACGTTTTCACTGAGAAATGAAAACACCCGATATGATATCGCTTGCTGCATTCAGGCTTCTTGAATTTGACCAGAAATGCGATACCCTTATAAGGGATGGTAATTTTTTAGCTTGCCGGTGCTTGGGCGAGTGCAGGGTTTATTTGTATTCAACGGCATATTTTTTTGCCGAAGTATTTTATTCGATGAAATACAAACGCGTGTTGTTAATAAATGCATTCGATCAATCAACCGGATTAGAGCCTTACCTGGACATGATTTCGCTGGCCGATTTGTACTCCAGCCCCATGAGTTGATGCATTATGGCCATGGCCGAAAGCACATCGTTAATATTTTCGATGGTGACCATGGGCTTGCCCATATACTCGCGCAGCCGACATTGCCGCGGATGACGTTGTATGTAATGGAGGATTTTTCCAAAAGTTTCGGAATTGAAGTACGTGTCGTTATTACTTACAAAGTAGCCTTTTAATGCACCCTTCTTTAAACTAAGTTTTTCGAAACCGGCCTGCTCGGCAAGCCACCGCAGGCGCACGGTGTTGATTAGGGCTTCCACTGATTCGGGAAGTTCGCCAAACCGATCGCGAAGTTCGGTAACAAAGCGGGTAAGTTCAGGTTCATTTTTAATGTTATCCAGCCGCGAGTATAATTGAAGCCGTTCGCTGGTGCTGGTTACGTAGTGCTCAGGTATCAGAATTTCAAGATCAGTTTCGATAACACAATCCTGCACGATTAGTTTAATTTTTTCGGCAAGTTCGTCTGCAAAGAGATCTTTAAAATCGGTTTCTTTCAGTTCCTGTACGGCATCATCAAGAATTTTATGATAGGTTTCAAACCCCAGGTCATTTATAAAACCGCTTTGCTCGGCACCCAGTAAGTTTCCTGCTCCACGAATGTCCAGGTCGCGCATGGCCACCTTAAACCCATCGCCCAGTTCTGAAAATTCTTCCAGCGCAGCCAGTCGTTTGCGCGAATCGGAGGTAAGCACCGATGCGGGCGGAGTAAGCAAATAGCAAAATGCTTTTTTATTTGAGCGGCCCACACGGCCGCGCATCTGGTGCAGATCGGATAAACCGAACAAGTGCGCCTGGTTAATGATAATGGTGTTTGCATTCGGGATATCAAGCCCCGATTCGATGATGTTGGTGGAGACCAGCACATCATATTCTCCATTGATGAATTTCAACATGGTTTTTTCCAGCCGGTCGCCCTCCATCTGGCCGTGTGCCACCGCGATGCGTGCATCGGGTACAAGTTTAAAAATTATGTTGGCAACTTCTTCAATATCGTTAATGCGGTTATGCACAAAAAATACCTGGCCGCCCCTGCGTAATTCAAAACTTACGGCATCGCGGATGATGGTTTCATGAAACGTGTGAAGTTCGGTAGTTACCGGCTGGCGGTTGGGAGGCGGTGTTGAAATGATGCTCAGATCGCGTGCGCCCATTAAAGAAAAGTGAAGCGTGCGCGGTATCGGTGTTGCCGTAAGGGTAAGCACATCCACATTTACTTTGAGTTCCTTTAACCGATCTTTAACCTTTACACCAAACTTTTGTTCCTCGTCAACAATAAGCAGTCCAAGGTTTTTAAACTGTACATCGCTGCTCACGATGCGATGCGTGCCGATGAGGATATCGGTTTTTCCCTCGTGCACTTCCTTAAGTATAGTCTTTATTTCCTGGTTCGACCGGAAGCGGGAGATGTAATCAACCTTTACCGGAAGCCCTTTTAATCGGTCGCTAAATGTTCTGAAGTGCTGCATGGCCAAAATGGTGGTGGGCACCAGCACGGCTACCTGCCGGCCATCGGTTGCTGCTTTGAACGCTGCCCGAATGGCAACTTCGGTTTTTCCAAAACCAACATCCCCGCATATCAGCCTGTCCATAGGGTGGGGTGCTTCCATATCGCGTTTAACATCTTCGGTGGCGCGAGCCTGGTCGGGCGTATCCTCGTACATGAATGATGATTCCAGTTCGGCCTGCAGGTAGCTGTCGGGCGAGAAGGAAAAACCTGCAGCCGATTTGCGTTTGGCATACAGTGCAATCAAATCGCGGGCGATGTCTTTGACCTTCTTTTTTACTTTGGCTTTT
>JAGUUF010000168.1 GCA_020063545.1 Cytophagales bacterium | reverse complement strand
GTTGCCGCATCGGTGCCACCGCGTGCGCGGCCGGCCCATCCGGGCCAGTCGATGTACACCACTTTGGCGGTACTGTGCCCGGAAACCGGATCGTATGCCCGTACCAAGTAGCGGCCCCAATCGGGGTACTTTACCTTAAACTTCCATTCGCCTTTGCCATTACGGGTTTGGATGGTGCCGCTGCTCAGTTCCTGCGCCTGCGAAAACGTACGGTACACGGCACTGGCCTCGGTGTTATCCCACCACCAACTCCAGGTTAACTTGTACAAGGTTACTTCTATCCTGTCGCGCGATACCGCGTTGCCGTCTGCATCTACCGTAACCACATCAACCCGGTGCGTGGTGTCGGTAAGCAGCATGCCTCGCGCCTTATCGCCTGCCGGCAGGCGGATACCGGTAAATGAAGCATATGGATAGTATGGAATACTGAACCGATCGGTAGAAAAGTTGCCGCTTTCTTCAAACGCTTTGCCGCGGAATACGGCATTCAGCACACCCGGTGCATATTCGCTGGCTTCAAGGGTTGTATTGACCGTGGCATTTCCATCAGCATCGGTGTAGCCGTCAAATACGGGTTGTGCTTCGCTGTAAAACTCAAGCGATGGATCTTCGAAGGTATAATCGGGATAGCGTTGAAATTTCGTTTCACCCCGGGTAAGCAGCACTTCAAATTCGGCACGCAGGTTTTTGCCGGGTGCACCATGCAGCCACTTTACATTCAAATTTCCGCGCAGGTTGTTGTTGCCGGCAGTAATCTTGTCAACACCAAAATCAAGATTGATCTTAAGCCTGTTCGGTTTAACCATTTCTATTTTAACCGGCTGCGTAAACTCCGTGCCTCCAACTTTAACACGGGCAGTATAGGTGCCGGTTGGCGCATCGGCATCGGTAACGGTGGCAAACTTGTAAAAGCCGTTTTCACCGGCTGAACGCACCATGCGCTGAACGATTTGCCCTTGCGGATTCTGAAGTTCAAACACAACCGGGTGGGCCGGTGGAATTAACTTAAGTTTATCTTCGAGCAAAAAGGTTACATACAACGAATCGCCCGGGCGCCACACACCCCGTTCTCCGTAAATCATTCCTTTTAATCCCTTACTGATGCGCTCACCGCTCACATCGAAATTGCTGAGCGAAAGTGATTCGCCATCCGAAAGTTTCAGGTAGCCGCGTTGCGAACCATTTTTTGCCACCAGCACAAACGGGTTTTCTTTAGCCTGGATACTTGCCTTACCATCCGACCCGGTTGATGCAGTGCCGATAACCTGCTGCTGGTAGTTGTAGAGTTCGAGGGTAACGCCTGCAAGCGGTTTTGTTGTTTTCATATCGGTTACAAAAACCACGGTGCTCCCGTCACCGCCCCGTTTGGCGATTAATCCCAGGTCGCTGGCCAGCACATTGCGCCTGATGTTTTTCTCGCCATTATAGTACGAGGAGTGGCACGGGTTGTCGCGCTCCTGCCAATCGTAATCGTCACCGTAATAGTACTCTTCGTATGAATCCCAATAGCTGAATTCCTTTTCCTCGTCTTCTTCGGCATCGGCCTCAACCGGGCTTTCAGGTGTTTGCTCCGCATCGCCACAGTTGTAAACGGAGTAGGCTTTCTTAAAACCAAGCAGCACCTGGTAAATGGCACCCGGCTCGGGTGTTATCAGGGTTGAGAGATCAAGCGTAAACCTGTTCCACCTGCCTAAGTCCGGCACACCTGAGTTTTCGAGCAAGATGGATTGTTTGGCCATCCGCTTGCCTACCCTGCGCAACTCGGAGTTTCCTTCCATGTCGTTTACCTGGAAGAACTGCACAATGTTGCTTTCAAAAATTTTCACAACCTGCACATCCACCATCTTCAGGTTAACCGCTTCGAACGGAAGCACCAGTCCGTCCGTTGCCGGCAGTATGGTGCCTTTTCCAACAAAGCGGAGGGCCGGTTTAAGTTCTTCGAACATCACTTCGGCCGAGGCCGGCTCCTTCATCTTATAGTTCAACACATTGCGGATGCCGGCTTCAATGGTGAGTGTGCTGCTGCCGGTTTGGCGCACCGGTGGATAAACCCGCAGCAGGTTATCCTGGATTTGAAATTCAAGACTGGCCAACCCCGTTAGGCTTACCAGGCCTGCAAGATTTTGTTTTTCGTTTAGCGGATCGGAAAACTGAACCACCACATGCTGCCCTGAAGCCTGGTCAACCCGCACGTTCACCACTTTAAAATCGCTTAGCGAAGGAATTTCCACCTCCTGTTCATCGGTACGGCTGATGCCGAGTTCTTTGCCATTTACCGACAACGTTACTTTGCTGCCGGTTTCTTTGCGTTCAACTTCCTCAACAATAAAATTATGCTGCCGGCCTTCGCTGGTGTGCGCCCAGGTGATGGTGAGTTTTTTTCCTTCCTGCAAGGCCTGCAGGCTCCGCTCAACTGTTGCGGCTTCGGCAAAATCGGAAGTTGTCAGCGTACCTTCAATTTTCTGCCGGGTGAGTTCTGTTTTTACATAGGGTTTTACATTATCAACCGATAGGTCAAAGTTTTGCGCGATGATCTGAAACGTCCAGTTAAATGTTTTCAGGTCGAAGGGTACGGAAAGAAGTTTGGAGAGCAATAATTTAGCGTCATAGCGTTGCCCCGACAGCCAGCGGCCTTCCGGCCTGAACTCAAGCGTGCGCCTGTCGAGCCAGGTGGCTTTGCCTTTTACGGTTGGCGCAAACTCCAGTAGTTTAACAGGCGTTTCTTTTCCAACCCATGCCGAATCGGCCACATCGCGGGTAAACCCGATGCGCAGCGGTGTGCCCGAGCTGAGCAAACCGGCAGAGTACGTGGAGATATATTCGGCAAATGCCGGGTTGATGTACGTTACCGGCTCGCGCGTAGCGGCCCCGGGTTTGAAATAAAAAAAGCCGGCTACAAAAACGCCAACTACCACGGCACCTAAGGCAATTTTTTTCCAGGGAAAGTTTTTCATAACGTATGAAGATTATTGGAAAGAGAAATTTCGAGAAATTATCGCCAGAAAGGAAGTGAAGCTCCAGGTTTATTAAGCGCATCCTGCTGCCTTATTGTACATGGCTCTACGTGCACAATAAAAAATATTCCGGTAACATAACCTTATCATTACCTTTGCCCATCCATACATAAGGCTATGAACGATTTTCTGGATGACAGGTATTTAAACAATTCGGTGCAGGACTATGCCATTGCCGCAGGCATTATTCTGGGGGGCATCCTCCTGCTTCGGTTGTTCCGGAAAACCCTGCTTAACCGGCTAAAGGCGTGGGCATCTAAAACCGAAACCAAATTTGATGACTATGTAGTGCACGGTGTTGAGCGTTTTGGTCTGCCCATCCTTAATTTCGCTATCCTGTATTGGGGCATTCACTACCTCACCCTCTCCCCCAACGTTTCAAAGATTGTGTCAACGGTTACCACGGTAATCGTAGTTTACTTCGTTATCCGCATTATCCTGAGCATCATCCGCAAACTGCTGGAGGCATACGTGCTGAAGCAGGAGAATGGCGAAACCAAACTGAAGCAGATTACCGGCATTATGGTGGTGATAAATGTAGCCGTGTGGGCGCTGGGCCTGGTATTTTTGTTCGATAACCTCGGCTACAATGTAACGGCCATCATCACCGGTCTCGGCATTGGCGGTATTGCCATTGCCCTTGCCGCACAGAATATCCTGGGCGACCTGTTTAACTACTTTGTTATCTTCTTCGACAGGCCTTTTGAGGTAGGTGATTTTATTGTGGTGGACGACAAGCGGGGCACCGTGGAATACATCGGCATTAAAACCACGCGCATTAAAAGCATTTCGGGCGAGCAGATCATTATTTCGAACAGCAACCTTACCAGCTCGCGGCTGCACAACTTCAGGAGGATGGAACAAAGGCGCGCCATCTTTACCATTGGCGTGGTGTACGGCACTGCGCTCGAAAAGCTGAAGAAGATACCCGACATGATAACCCAAATCATCGTGCAGGAGCCGCTTACCACTCCCGATCGCGTTCATTTTGCAGTGTATGGCGAATTCAGTTTAAATTTTGAAGTAGTGTTTTTTGTACAAAGCTCCGACTACAAGCAGTACATGGATATTGTACAGGATGTAAATTTTAAGATTTACGAAGCCTTTGAAAAAGAGGGCATCGAGTTTGCGTATCCCACACAAACCATTCACCTGAAGAAGGAGTGAGTTATTACTAAAGCACTACGTCAATATAATCCGCATTCCCCCTCTCTACTAAGTAGAGAGGGGGATGTCATCCACAGGATGACAGGGGGTGAGTCAGACCATTACCTGCACGCCACCCCATCAACATAGTTCTTAATCACATCCAACTGCGCAGCTGTTTCACTACCCCTGAAACCACGAATATCTTTCAATGAAACAGTGTTTTTGTATGCTTCCAGCAGCGGAACCGACAGGGGTGTGTACGACCAGTGCCATTTTTCTTCTTCATAACCGGTGCGGCCACCGGCTTTCGAAGTATAGGGCTGGCAGAACCCGTACGCGTGCGCATGCGCAGTAAGCCATCGGTAAATTTTCAAACCCTCGCCCGACTCAAAGTATTCGTTCGTTAAATCATTCAGGTCAACATCCGTGCCCCAGTGGTGGCGCGAAGTGCCCGGCATAGACGAGTACAGTAAAATTTTTTTTGCGCGCTCCGCTTCATCGGCAATGGCGGCTTCGGCCTGCCACTTGCGCTCCCATATGCTTTTCTGTGTTTCAAAATTGCGTGTAGCCGAAATGATTACCAGCGCAACGCCATCCGTTGCGGCTGCTTCGGCCATTTTCACAAAGGCTTCGTACGTTTCTTTGCGCAGGTACTGGCTGCGGGCCGCACCGGCTGTATGCGTATCGGCCGGTTTTACAAAGCGGGGATTCGTTTCGGGGTTAAAGCGGCCGAGCAGGTAGGCTTTATCCGGTTGCCGGGAACCGGCCAAAAAAACAAGCAACACCAGCAGTATCGGTTTCATGGTATAAAAGTGATAAAAAATGCGGGGAAGAAGGTAAATTTATAGGCAGATATGTGCAATTGATGATATACAGTAGTTAGGCGCAAATTAAAATATGGGACAGTTAATCATACCGACAACCAGAACTATCAATGGACCGTGGTTCATTGACAGTAATTCACTTGAATTATTGAATGAGACTATTGAAAAGATAGAATCAAAACTGGAAGAAGCATACAACTCTTTAGCAGACAGGACAGCTGAAGCAAAAATCAGCGAGTATAAAAGATGGGACAAGGACATTGACCTAGAGGCGGCAAAACTTAAGGTTAGAGGTTCTTACCCATTTGACGACAACGAAAAATATGTTCTAATAACAAGTGCACAGGGTGACAAGATAAAAGACGACAGTTTAATTCTGCTGCTAAAAGATAGAAAATTGGACCAATTTGAACCAATTGAACTTGACATTCAAATAAAAAAGGGACCGTGTGAGTTTATACTTGAGATTGGAGCAAGTGGTGGTGAATTAAGAGTTAGGACTAAAGTACATGACGACAATATTTTCAGCGACATTAATTACGAACTGAACAAGTGGATTGAAAAGAATAAACCAAATATTGCATTGGAAAAGTGGTCAAGTTGGTTTCCTGTATTTGGTTTTCCCATTATATTTCTATTGACACTAATGACATTATTCTTAACAAAGTCAACTTCAGATATTTATAAAACCAAACTTAAGCAAGAAAGTCACGAGCTATTAAAGAATGGACTTGAAGAAAAGGAGTTGAGCAAAGCTGTTCAAATTCTCCTTGAGAACGAGAGTAATTACGTCCCAGAGAATTTCAGTCCATCCACCCAGACAAATAAGACAGTTTTTAATATATGGTTAGCTGCATTAGTTATCCTAATAATTTTATTCATTAGACCAAGAACAGTAATTGGACTCGGGAAAAACAAATGGAAAGTGATATTTTATAGACGTTGGACATACTTTGTTTTGGTATTCATTCCCTTGTCAATACTCTTCCCAATAATAATGAGCAAGATATTTTAATCAGCGCCTAACAAAATGTTTCTGCAATGGTGCCGTGACGCGTTGGTTTAAAGTTTTAACTTCGTTCAACGTTTTCGTTTCGTGGGACAGGACCCGGCTTCGAAAAGGCACCACTGCAGAAACACAAACGTTGTGGCCCATAGCCGTGTAAGCTCCCCCGAAAATAGGACAGTTTTGAATTAGACAAAAGGTCTAACTTTAAACTGTTAACTATGAAAAGAACACGATTCACCGAAGTCCAGAT
>JAGUUF010000187.1 GCA_020063545.1 Cytophagales bacterium | reverse complement strand
GCACCCAGGTATGGTCGGTTATAGCCGCTTTCCAGGACGGTAATTATACAGGTGGCGCCTATAAAGCTTCCTTTCAGTTGTATGTAACCGAAGATGTGGATACGGAATACCGCATTGAAGAATATAACTGGCTGATTGCTGCCGAACGGGCCGACAGTGCCGGGGTGGATATTATTAACTCATCGCTTGGTTACAATACGTTTGATGATCCGTCAATGGACTATGTTACCGAAAACATGGATGGCAATACGGCTGTCATTTCCAAAGCGGTTAACCTGGCAACCCAAAGGGGAATTATTGTGGTAACCAGTGCGGGCAATGAAGGGGCAAAACCCTGGCGGATAATTACCGCACCGGCCGATGCCGAAGATGCGGTGGCGGTTGGCAATGTTAATCTTAGTAGTATTAAAAGCCCTTCCAGTTCGTTTGGCCCCACCGCTGACGGCCGCATTAAGCCCGATGTGGTAGCTCTTGGAACTTCGACCAAAGTAATAAGAGCCAATGGCACGGTTGGGTCTGCTTCGGGTACTTCCGTAGCCGCCCCATTGGTAACAGCGCTGGTGGCCGGTGTTTGGCAAAAATACCCGCACCTGTTTAATTGGAGGCTAATTGAAGCGCTAAGGATTTCAAGTTCGCAAGGTTCCTCACCCGACAATATGCTGGGTTATGGATTACCGGGGTACCATGCCATATGCCAATACCTTGAGCAGGATATTGAAGCACCTGCCATACAGGTTTATCCTAACCCGGTTTTAGATGACTTACTGGTCATTGAATCTTCTAATCCATTTGAGCTTGATGAGGCGCCCTACGCAATTTCCAATTCTACAGGCCAGACCGTCTCTACCGGTAAGGCGCGGTTTACCTGGAATGACGCTCGTTATGTAGTCAGTCTGTCAGGTCTGAATCCCGGCTTGTATTTTCTGCGGGTTAAGGCCAACGGCAAGTGGCGTTCGTTTAAAATCCTTAAACTTTAAGTGTATGGTACAGGCATCATCGGTAATTGGTTTTACCTTTGGCCGGTAAGAAACCTGTAGCGCCAACATGAACAAACCAATAATTGCCCCTTCCATTCTTGCAGCCGATTTTGCCAACCTTGAACGGGAGGTAAAAATGATTAACGACAGCCAGGCTGATTGGATCCATATCGACATTATGGATGGCGTGTTCGTTCCCAATATTTCCATGGGCCTGCCAGTGGTAGAGGCCATTAACCGCCATGCGAAGAAACCCCTTGATGTACACCTGATGATTGTTGAACCCGGCAGGTATGTTGAGGCCTTCCGTAAAGCCGGGGCCGAAACCATAAGCGTACACATCGAGGCTTGTGCGCACCTTCACAGAAACATCCAACAGATTAAAGCATTGGGTTGCCGGGCCGGGGTGGCCGTAAATCCGCATACCCCTGTAAGCACCCTGTCAGACATTATTTCTGAAATTGACCTGGTGTGCCTGATGTCGGTAAACCCGGGCTTTGGCGGCCAGAAGTTTATCGAAAACACGTACCGTAAAGTGGCTGATTTAAAATCACTTATCAGTGAAAAAAGCAGCACGGCTAAAATTGAAATTGACGGAGGGGTAAACCTTGATAATGCAAAACCGTTAATGCAGGCCGGGGCCGATGTGCTGGTTGCCGGCAATTTCGTGTTCTCTTCGGCCGACCCGAAAGAAGTAATCGGCAGGCTCAAGAACCTGTAAAACGGCAGGATTTTTGTCTTGTTTCTTAAAATTCCTTTATCATGAAATACATTATCAGTCTTTCAGTAATCCTGTTCTTAACCTCCTGTTCCCGCACCGTTACGCGTATTGATCCGTCAACCCAAATCGATTTAAGCGGCCGATGGAACGATACCGATTCACGCAAAGTGGCCGACCAGATGATCTTTGAACTGTTCAAATCAGATGCATTTAAGAAATATACCGATGGCCTTGGCCGCAAACCTGTAATCGTGGTGGGTACCATCCGCAATAAAACCAGCGAACACATTGATGCCGGTAACTTTGTAAAGAAGTTCGAATTGGTTATCCATCAGTCGGGCATTGCCGACCTGGTTGAATCGGAAGAATTTCGTGATAAGCTAAGAAAAGAGCGGGCCGAGCAGCAGGATTTTGCCGACCCGGCTACCGTGGCCCGGTGGGGCAAAGAAGCCGGTGCCGATGTTATGCTGTTTGGCGAAATGAATTCTGAGACCGATGTCTATAACAATAAGCGTGTTACCAACTACATTACCACATTATTCCTTACCGATATTGAAACCAACAAACGCATTTGGTACGGCCAAAATGAAATAAAAAAGCTGGTTAAGAATTAATCTGTTGCAAAGCATGCTGAAAACGGTTACAGCCATAGCAGTTGTGGTGCTCGGTTCGGCATGTGCTACGTTTTACGAAACCACGTACGACTACAACCGGAAGTTTGAAGAGGGCAGCCTTGACAAAGCCCTGGAATCGCTGCGCAGTGAAAATCAGTACCGGAAACCAAATGTTAAGTTTCTGTATTATGCCAACAACGGCATTCTCTTGTCCATTCTCGGCAAATATGAAGAGAGCAACAATTATTTCGAAAAGGCCTTTCTTTTTGGTGAAGATTACCGCGTAAATGTGGCCCGCGAAGCTGCCGCATACTTTACCAATCCCATGGTAACGGTTTACCGGGGAGAGGACCACGAGCACTTAATGGTTCTGTATTATAAAGCCATGAATTTTTTAAAAATGGGCAGGCATGAAGAGGCTTTGGTGGAGTGCCGCAGGCTCAACATACGCCTCCAGCAGTTGTCCGACAGGTATTCTTCTGAGAATAAATACAGGCGCGATGCCTTTGTGCATGTACTGATGGGCATTATTTACCAGGCCGATAACGACTGGAATAATGCATTCATCGCCTATCGTAACGCCTATGAGATTTATGAGGAGGACTACGGGCGATTGTTTGGTGTGCAGGCGCCCGACCAACTTAAAGCCGACCTGCTGCGGGCGGCCTGGAACACCGGCTTTACCGATGAATTTGATTTCTACAAGTCGAAGTTTAACTGGCCCGATTTTGATGTTGTTAACCCTGAAAGTGAACTTGTTTTTTTCTGGCATAACGGACTAAGTCCCATTAAAGATGAGTGGAGCATTAACTTTGTTGTGAACCGTGAAAGCGATAATATGTTTTTATTCAGCAATCCGGATATGAACATGCGCTATTCGTTTTATGTGGGGGGTGATGATGAGCGTACACGGCTTAGCAGCCTTGAAGTTTTCCGGGTGGCTTTTCCGCGTTACCTGGAGCGGCCGGTGTATTATACCCACGCGGAAATCGTGGCAGGCGATGCTTCTTTTCCCCTTCAGTTGGGTGAAGATGTTAACCGCGTTGCCATTAAATGCCTGCAGGAACGGATGGGCCTTGAGTTCAGTAAGAGTTTGCTTCGGGTAGCCTTGAAAAAATCCATGGAGTATTCAGCCCGCAAAGAAGACCGCTCCTTTGGAGCGCTTATAGGTGCTATAAACTCGGCAACCGAAAAAGCCGATACCCGTAACTGGCAGACACTCCCGCACAGCATTTTTTATTCACGGATACCCCTAAAGCAGGGGGCCAACCCGGTGGTGTTGCGCCTAAACCGGAACGGCAGCCAGCCCGATGAATACCGGTTTACCTACACGGCCGATAAGGGGCAAACACTTTTTCATACCTTCACTTCGTTAGAGTCATTACCGGCTTCGCGGTACTAACCGAAGGGCATTTTTGCTTATTTTTACAACTTAACCCGGGTTTAGTTTAGCTGATTTCAACACTTAATTGAATTTTCTGAAAATCAGGATAGCCATAGCCTTTTCGATAGTAAGCTTCTCATGGTCACACTTGGCCGTAGCACAGAAGGATAACGATGTCAGCATCCCGCTCGACCATTTTTATGTTGACCGGCAACAGCCCGGCCTCTTCAGAAAGCTGGTAAGTAAATTAACCTTTGGCTTAAGTACCGGCTATGGTTCAACAGTATTCCGTCATCAGCTTGATGGATTTGCACTTCACCAGCCGGCAAGCGGAGGGCCGGTGCTGTTTAATCCCAACTCACCGACTGACGGGTATACCAACTGGTTTAACCGGATTAGTCCTACCGTAACAGCTATCAATCCCGGTGATTTCGTGGTTAACTCCGATGCGGCCGAAATCGGTTTTAGGAGCAAGTCGCTAACCATTCCTCTTAAAGCGACTATGCATGTAGAGTTCAGCAGCCGTTATCGTATTGGGGGTGGATATTCGTTTGACTATGTAAACCTGGGAGAATTTAAACCGCTCACCTTCCGCAACGACTTGCGGAATTTTGACCCTGGCTTTTCAGGTTTTTTCCTGAAGAAATACTTTGTGCTGCTCGGGGCTTCGGTTTACCGGTACGATAATTACCTGTTAACAGTTGATGCCAACATCGGGGGCTATTCCCTTGGTAAAAATTTTGATAAGTCTGTTTTAACCAAAGGGATTTTCTTCAACCTGGGAACAGCTATTGAACGCGAGATGTCGGAGTATTTCAGGTTATTTGTGCGGCCTTCCTACGAATTCAAAAATTACGATCTCAATTTTGATGAAACGGGGCAAAGCATAAAGCACCGGTTTAATGCCTTCTATATCAACATAGGCGTCACGTACCGGATACCGGAGTTGAGAAGATGCTTTTTAAAAGAATGCCGCATCCAGATTAACCATGCCCATGGCAACCGGGAGTACCGGAGCCGGGTGCATCCCATCTGGAAAAAGCAAAATCCGCACTATGGCGAAAACTATCCAAACCTGATAAAGTATAAGGGTAAGAACAAACGGAAACTTAACCCTTATTAACACCTTTAACTACCCCTGATTTTACCCCAATTTCCTGCACTTTTAAGGCTGAAAATCACTATCTTGCGCCTCCTTTAAAAAGTCTGTTTTTAGACTGATTTAAGGGGATTTTAACGGAAATTAAACTCCTGAAAAGTGGCTGAAGAAACCGGTGGCCTTACCCCAGGCCGGCAAAGCATTATCCCGATTAACATTGAAGAAGAAATGCGCGGTGCCTACATCGATTATTCGATGTCGGTTATCGTATCGAGAGCCCTGCCCGATGTGCGCGATGGCCTTAAACCCGTGCACCGCAGGGTGTTGTACGGCATGCTCGAACTGGGCGTAAACTACAACAAGCCATATAAGAAATCGGCTCGTATTGTGGGGGAGGTTCTGGGTAAGTACCACCCGCATGGCGATGCCTCGGTTTACGATACCATGGTGCGCATGGCGCAGGAGTGGAGCATGCGTTATCCGCTGGTTGACGGGCAAGGCAATTTTGGTTCGGTTGATGGGGATGCCCCGGCTGCCATGCGCTATACAGAAGCCCGCCTAAGGCGCATTGCCGAAGAGATGCTGGCCGACATCAACAAAGAAACGGTTGACTTTCAGCCGAACTTTGATGACTCCCTAACCGAGCCAACGGTGCTTCCCGGCAAATTGCCCAACCTGCTGGTTAATGGTTCATCCGGCATTGCTGTTGGTATGGCCACCAACATGGCACCCCACAACCTTTCTGAAATTGTTGACGGTGTAATCGCCTTCATTGATAATCCGGATATCAGCATTGAAGAACTGATGAAGGTAGTACCTGCCCCCGATTTCCCTACGGGTGGAATCATTTATGGAGTCGGAGGAATCCGCGAAGCCTACCGTACCGGCAGGGGCAGGGCGGTAATCCGGGCGAAAGCCGAGATTGTTACCACTGGTAAAGACCGTGAACAAATAATTGTTACGGAAATACCTTACCAGGTAAACAAGGCTGTTATGATAGAAAAGACGGCCGCCCTGATCAACGAAAAGAAAATTGAAGGCATTTCCGACATCCGCGATGAATCTGACAGGGAAGGCTACCGGATTGTGTACGACCTGAAGCGCGATGCCATTGGTAATATTGTGCTAAACAATTTGTTCAAATACACCCAGCTGCAGTCAACATTCGGCATT
>JAGUUF010000284.1 GCA_020063545.1 Cytophagales bacterium | reverse complement strand
TACTACGCGTGGATCGCTTTTCCCATCATAACCGGTTATGGCGCCAAAATACTTTGTTCCTGCACCATGCTGGTGGGTCGTGGAGAACAGGATGTTATTAACAGTGAGTTAGGTTCAGGATTATTGGCTCTCGGTTCCTTCAACGCTAATTACCAGGATTCATCTGCTACCGCTTCAGTTTTTGGAATGGCGAAACGAAAAGCTATTTACCGCAAGGGCTTAGGCTGCACATTGGTGAATGAAATCACGGAAGAAGAACTGCGCAACCAGCCCTGGAAAATTGCTGCACCACCACGGGTGAATCAGGATACCATTCCGTGGCCTGCCGGAAATAAACTGCCCGACTATCTTGACCTGACTTCATACGACAGTAATAAACTGCATAAAACCATTATCGAAGCATTTGAAGAGCCCGGTCAGAAAAATAACAGGCGCACCCGTGCTATCCTGGTCATTCATGATGGAAACATAATAGTTGAAAAATATGCGGAAGGGTTTTCCATGAACACAAGGCAAATGGGTTGGTCCATGACGAAAAGTTTAACCAATGGCATCATCGGTTTACTGGTGAGGGATCAAAAAATCTCGCTGAACGATCACCCACCCATTAAAGCATGGCAGCAGGACGAACGGCAAGCTATCACCATCCACAACCTGATGCAGGCCAGCAGTGGGTTGGCGTGGCAGGAGATTTATTCAGGACCGAGTGCGGCTACAAATATGTTGTTTAAGAAACGCGATGCAGGAACTTATGCCGCAACATTTCCGCTAACGCATCCACCGGGAGAAGTTTTTTATTACTCCAGTGGCACCACCAACATCCTGTCACGAATTTCGCGACAACTGATTGGTGATAAAGAGTATCACAGCTATCCATACCACAATCTCTTTCATAAAATCGGCATGCATTCACTCGTTATTGAACCCGACCCCGGAGGAACATTTGTGGGTTCGTCATTTTCGTATGCCACCGCCCGCGACTGGGCACGGTTCGGTATGCTCTACCTGAATGATGGTTATTGGCTGGGTGAACGCATTCTTCCGGAAGGCTGGGTGGAGTACACCACTACTCCGGCAAAAGGCGCAAAACGTGGAGAATACGGAGCACAGTTCTGGCTGAATGCGGGTAACCCGGGTGATAAAACTCAGCGCGACTTTCCCGATGTACCCGATGATATGTTCTACTGCTCAGGATATGAGGATCAATATGTATTCATCATTCCCTCCAAAAACCTGGTGGTGGTAAGGCTGGGATTAACTACCGGCAATGAAATTGACTTCAACCAGTTTTTGAAGAGTATCATTGAGGCATTGCCGGAATAGTCATTCCGTTGTAGCCTCATTCACCATACTTTTGTTTCCGGTCATTTCCCAATACACCAGTGATGTTGGGATACAACCAATAGCATTTACTTGATCAAAAAATTCCTTTACCTGAAACGCTTCATTTTGCTTCTCCTTACGTCTTGCGTATTCAGCCATTACCTCTTCAAGCAGGTACTTCCCGGTGATGTAGCTTGTTCCGTAACCAGGCTGGCGTAAATACAAATGCTGCTCGAAGATCAGCAACTCCTTCTCGGTTTTCATCCAGCCCCGCGGGGTGTATTCGGAGTGTATCCCACCGGCTTCTTCCATGGTCATTTCATTGGCATGAGCATACAGCGATCCCAAACCCCGCGCTGCGCGTTGGGCAATCATAATGTACACAATCTCTCTCACCCGCGGGTCATCGTTGTATAACCCTGCCTGCATGAACATTTCTTCCACGGCTGTGGCCGTGCCTTCATTACGTGAGTCGAAAATATTATACAGCAATGGAACCCTGCGGATTTCGCTTTCATGCGGCTCATTGTCCATGCGGGCCAGTTCGAACCAATGGTAGAAGTGCGAGTACAGCGGACGCGGATCGATGTGCATTCCGATGATGAAAAAATTCCGTTTCTCAGCGGGCACAAACCGGCCCAGGTGCGCGCGCAGGGCAGGCTCAAAATAATCTTTAACCGTTACGATCTCATCCTTATCTAAAAAATTCAACAGGCTTTTGGCCGAACGCTCGGCCAGTGCATGAAATGCTTCGGGGGTATCGGCTGCCTTCAGTTCAGGAAGGTTGCGGTTTTGGTGTTCCTCCAGTTTCAAAGCCGTCCAGGCGCGGGCCAGTTCGCGTTTAAGCAGCATCACTTCATCTTCCCAGGTTAGCGGTACCAGGTGCACATGGTGTTGGTACCACGTGTAATTTTCCTTGCCGATACCGGACGGCCCGGTTTTGGAAGCAGATTCCTTTTCAAGCCAACCGGCTAACTCAGCCGTTGCGTTCATGGCTTCATGGATTGCATCAACCAAATCGTCATGAAGTTTTACGTCAGGATAATCCAGTAAGCGCGCCAGGTCTGCCTGCTGCGTTTTAATATCGCGGATGCCGGCAACCCATAAGTCGCGGGCATTGCCCGTAAGGTTAATTTTTGCCTGGTTATAGAATGGCGGTATACTGTTCAGTTCACTAACCAGTTTGGTTTTGCTCTCCGGTGTAAGCGGGAAGGTGTACATCCACAACTCGATACTGGCCGCATGCGTGGGTCCCTCGTGGGCGGGCACATCGCTGCGCTCCATCCATAACGTTTTATAATAGGCCGGGTCGCGTTCCCACGGACGCAATACCCGGTGATCAAAATCCAACCCGTTCATCTCAGCATAAAGCAAATACCAATCGGCCTGGTGCTTTACCGGCCAACCTGCCGTATCGAACGCGTGAAGTTTTTGCTGCCATTTCTTTAACTCAGCATACTGCTTCTTCATGGCGGCCACCGTATAATCAGGAACGCCATTTACCATAACCGGTTTTTGAAACTCGCGCCATTCCCTGAAAAAGGCCACCAGTTGATCATAGGTAGCAGGTTTTTCAGCAACCGGCTTGTCGGGCGATGAACATTGTATAAGCAGGATTACCGATAAAAGGATTTCAGAACTGATTCGGGAATTTTTCATGCTGATTATTATTGGTGATTAAATCTCTCTTAATAACGGTCGTGTAAGGCAGGTTGGGCCGCCACCACCCTTCACGCTAATTTCATTTCCATCATATTGATGAACGGTGCATCCTGCTTCCATTAACCGTTGTCGTGTAACGGGGTTACCCGAAACCATAATACACTCGCGCGGTGCGATAGCCAGCACGTTGCATCCCATAGCGTCCCATTCACTATCGGGAACTTCAACCAACGTGTAACCGCGCTCAAGCAACCCGTTGCGAAAAGCAATGGGCATAAGTGGTGAATACACCACGGCAAGGTTTTTATCCACCGGGCTGAATACCGACATGAGGTGAAACACATCGGCCGGACCTTTGTAATGGGGCATGGAAGCTACCCAAATTGTAATTCCGAATGGCTCAAGTAATTCCTTTAGTTGGCGGATTCCTTCTTCATTGGTGCGGTAGGTGTGGCCTACCGCCAGGGTAGTTTTATCAATCCAGGCAACATCTCCGCCTTCCAGTGTTCCGGGTGATTGAATATTGCCGAGTACCGGAATGTTGTGTCTTTTAAATTCACGTTGTTCTGCCGCAGGCTCGTGTTTGCGGGCGGGCTTGCCCATGTTGCAGATGATCATCCCAAAATCCGTGGCAATGGCCGCATCGCGGCAATAGATGGAGTCCATGGTTACGGAGTCATCAACAGGCAGGTAATACAGGTGGCTGCCCGACCCGGCTACCAGGTTTTCAAAATGCCGGTACTCAGCAATGGCGTTGTTCAGATCAGGTTTGGATAAAAAATTCAACTCCCTCCATTGCTTGCTTATAAGGCCATCATTGACAAAAGCCTGTTCGGGGCGTTTTAAAAACACCGAGCGCAGTTTGCCGTATTCGGAATGATGGGTTACCGCCATAGCCTCAGGTTCGCTTCATCAGCATGTGGGCATAGAATGGCAGGCCCAGCATCAGCAATACAAATCCCCAGTACACCGTCTCTTCGCCCGAACCGATCACGGCCCACATGGAATAGCCAAAAGCAAGCAGGGCAATTACGTAGCGGGTACTGTTCAGTTTGGTTATTCCGCGAAGCCGGTTTTCCATAATAACAAATGAAACAACGGAAAACAGGAAAGCAATGAGCGAAGTAAGCGTTGAAAGCAGAATGATAAACTTATAGGTATCGGCCAGGCTGCGGCTGAAGTTCATGCTCATCATTATAGAAACCAATACACTCGAAACAATTAAGCCGGCAACGGGCGCGCGGTTTTTGTTTTCGATGGCAAACAACCTGGGAAACAGCCGGTCGCGCGCTGCGGCAAAGGGCATTTGTCCCTGGATTAATATCCATCCATTAAGCGCACCAAAAGTAGAAATCACCGCCCCGCCTGCAACCAGTAACCTGCCGTGTTCGCCAAACACCGAGGCAGCGGCATCGGCAAACGGAGCAGACGAAGCATGAAGCGCTTCCGGTGGAATCAGTCCCATTACCGCCACGGTACTGGCGATATAAATGACTGTAGTAAGTAAGGTTCCGATGATGGTGGCTTTTGAAATGGTTTTTTCAGGATTCTTCACGCTTTCGGATGGAATAGTTGCGCACTCCAGTCCTAAAAAAGCAAAGAGCGTGAGGGTTGTTACACTGGTTATGGCTGAAATATCCGACTGGCTGCTGATGTTGAAGGGAAAAAAATTATCCGATTTTAAAAAAATAAGCCCCGCAATTGTAATCACTACCAAAGGGGCGAGTTTAAGAACGGTTGTAATTACCTGAACAATACCGGCAGCTTTAACGCCACGCGTATTAATGTACGTTAACAACCAGATGGCGGAAAGCCCGGTGAGTACTGCCAAAGCCGGGTTATGATCGAGTGCCGGAATAAATGCACTCAGGTAACTCACAAACGCAACGGCTATGGCCGCATTAGTGCACCACACCGAAATCCAATACCCCCACGCAACAAGAAAAGCAGCAAACGGACCGAGGCCATCGCGGGTATAGGCATACGGCCCACCGGTAGCCTGCGGATTAATTTTGCTGAGCCAGCTGAACACCAGCGCCAGGCACATGGCGCCCGCACCTGAAATGATCCACCCGATGATGCTGATGCCGCCATAAATACCAAGAGTTGCCGGCAGCATAAAAAGGGCCGAGGCAATCATGTTGCCCATCACCAGCGAAGTGCTGGTCCATAGCCCAATCTGTTTTGGTGTTTTGCTCATGCTACCCGTTCGGGTGTTGAATATACATTAAACCGGTTATCGCGCACAAAACCCAACAACGTCATGCCACAGTCCGAAGCCAACTTTACCGCCAGACTGGAGGGTGCACCTACGGCAGCCAACACGGGAATGCCGGCCATAGCGGCTTTTTGAACGAGTTCAAAACTGGCGCGTCCGCTCACTAACAAAACAGAATTACGTAATGGAATTTGATTTTTAACAAGCATTGCACCAATGACCTTATCCAGGGCATTGTGCCGGCCAACATCTTCACGCAACAAAACCATATTTCCAGTACGTTCAAACAATCCGGACGCGTGCAGGCCACCCGTATATTCAAAAACATGCTGGGCTTTGCGAAGTGTATCTGGTAACTTATGGATTACTTCAGGCTTAACTGTCCAGCTAACCGGGATTACCGGGCAATGCTGAGCAACTGCTTCGATGGAGGATTTTCCGCATACACCGCAACTGGAAGTCGTGTAAAAGTTTCGCTGAAGTTTCTGAAAATCAAGTTCAACATCGGGTTTCAATTCCACCCGAACAACATTTTCTTTTTCCTCCTGGCGGCCAACATCTTCGCAATATTTTATGCTCTCAACTTGTTGATAGGAATATATAATACCCTCTGTGAAAAGAAATCCAGTAGCCAGTTCAAAATCATGGCCGGGGGTGCGCATGGTTACAGAAAGACTTTTTTGCTGGCGATTGTCAATCGCTCCGTAACCAATCCGAATCTCCAGGGGTTCTTCTATGGCGAGTAAATCGGACTTATTTGACCAGGCGGTGGTTGAATATTGAATAATATTTGAAGAACGAACAGACACTGGATAGCTTTAATAGTTATAACTCCATCACGACAACCCGCTGATCCTTCCCTCATTGTCAATATCCATCGCCAGCGCTGCGGGCACGTTGGGCAGGCCCGGCATGCGCAGGATGTCTCCGGTAATCGGGATTACAAAACCAGCCCCTGCGGCAACTTCAATTTCGCGAACGGTAATAATAAAATCTTTAGGTCTGCCTAATTTCTTCGCATCATCCGAAAAACTGTTTTGGGTTTTGGCAATGCATACTGGCACTCCATTAAGTCCGATGCGGTCAATGCGCTTCAGGTTTTGTTTTGCTTTGGGCAGAAACTCAACATCTTTTGCACCGTAGATTTTTACGGCAACCGTTCGTACTTTTTCTTCAATAGAAGCTTTCCAGTCGTACACCGGCCAGAATTTTCCATGGAAACTGTCAGCCGCCTCGGTAACTTTTTTGGCCAGGTCAACCATGCCGGCACCGCCCTTCTCCCACCCTTCGGATAACGCGATATCAACACCTAACGCCTCGCACTTTTGCATCACCCAACGGATTTCTTCATCGGAATCGGAGATAAATTTATTTAGCGAAATAACGGCCGGCACCCCGAAAATCTTGGTATTCTCAATGTGCTTCTCCAGGTTAGCAAAGCCGCCCTCAAGCGCTTTAAGGTTGGGTTTGGTCAGCTCTTCGCGCGGCACACCGCCATGGTATTTCAGTGCGCGGATGGTGGCCACCAGCACCATGGCATGCGGAGAAAAGCCGCCATATCCGCAAACAATGTCAATAAACTTTTCAGCGCCCAGGTCGGAACCAAAACCTGCTTCTGTAACTACATAATCCGAAAGGCTCATGCCCATGCGCGTTGCAATAATGGAATTGGCGCCCTGCGCGATGTTGCCGAACGGGCCGCCATGAATAATGGCCGGGTTGCCTTCCAGCGTTTGCACCAGGTTAGGCTTGATGGCCTCTTTCAGCAGCAGCGCCACCGCGCCCTGCGCGTTCAGGTCGCGGGCAAATACAGCCTTTCCGGCATAGGTGTCGCCAACATAAATGTTGCCGATTTTTTCTTTCAGGTCGTTCATATCCCTGGCCAGGCAAAGGATGGCCATGATCTCGGAGGCAGCCGTGATGTTAAAGCCCGTCTCGCGGATCATGCCACCGTTCTTTCCGCCAAGCCCGGTAATCAGGTTGCGCAAGGCACGGTCGTTCATATCCATTACGCGCTTC
>JAGUUF010000280.1 GCA_020063545.1 Cytophagales bacterium | reverse complement strand
TTAAAGAACATTCATCCAGGAGAAATCCTTCAAGAGGAGTTTTTACTTCCACTGGGACTTAGCGCGTACAAATTATCAAAAGACATTGGAATTCCTCAGACAAGAGTTTCCGAAATTCTAAAAGGTAACAGGAGGGTAACAGCTGATACCGCATTGCGACTTTCGAAATATTTTGGAAACTCAGCGAAATTTTGGCTGGGTCTTCAAGACGATTTCGACATTGAAGAAGAAGAACGATTAAAATCAAGAGAGTTTGATTCAATTGAGCACTATCAAAGCAACGCAGCATAACAGCAGCTATTTGCAATTGCGGGTGTGGTGTTAATAACATTCCGCTGTGCTCCATTTTTAAAGCCTCCTATGCCCGCAACTGCAAATAGCCAAACGTTTCGTGACTTACCGGTAACAAATCCGCGTGTAAGGACAGTACTCACAATTTTTTACTTCCTTGGTTTGATCGAAAACCGTTTCGGGGTTGAAGAGTTCTTCCAGTAATGCTTTCAACCCGGCTTCAAAATCAGGCATTACAGTAAGCGCATCAGCCAACGGTTTTTTACCCATGCTTAAGCCAAATTCCATATCGTCATCGAACAGGTTTTTGCCGTTCAGTAAACCGGGTACTACCCGAAGGCCTGATACATTATTTGTTTTTGTGTACAACCAGGCGTATAACAAGATTTGAAATGCAGCTTTATTCCGAACGCCATCCCGTTCGAATAGAGACTCAACGGAATGAAATTCCTGTTTATCTTTACCGGTTTTGTAATCTATAATGCGCAGTAAGTTATCCTTCCGGTCAACCCGGTCAATTTTACCGCCCAGCAGCACACTGCTTACCGGTGCATCAATTGAAAACGTGTACTCCATGGTTTGTTCCACGCCTTCGAGTGTAAAGGGCGCATGCTTTTTATCGCGCTCAAGGATTTTTGAGACAAACCGTTTTACCACTTCGCTTACCAGTATCAACTTCCCTTCGTACACAACAGGCTTGGTTGGATCAAGGTTGTAGGCTTTAATCACCTCTTGATCGAGCAGGGTTTGAATCAGCTTTTCCTTTTTTTCCAAATCCACAGCTTCAATAACGGGCGAACCTTTTTCTTCACGCAGTTTTTTATAGAAAGCCTCCATCACATTGTGTACAAAATTCCCCAGTACACGCGCATCCGTGTCTTCTTCAATCTCATCGGCTTCCTTAATCTTCGCTACATGGCGGAAATAAAATTTCAGGCGGCATTCGATGTAGGCATTGAGCGCTGAAGGCGACAGGCCATTAAATTTCCGGTATTCATTTTTTTCATTGAGCCGGGCAAGTGCCTCCAATACGGCCTTATCCTTATGAATGACAATTGGTTTTACCGTGTTTACACCCACGGTATTGTGAAGAACATGGTGCTCAATCTTCTTGCCGCTTTCATACATAAGTTGCTGCAGGTATCGGCTCATTTCGCCCTGGCCCAGGATGTCGGTTTCGGTGTTGTAGAACAGGTAAACATTCCCGGCTCGCTGAATAACCCGGTAAAACAGGTAGGCATACATGGCATCCTGGTGCTGCAGAATGGGCAATGCATACGCCCTGCGGATGTTGTATGGAATGTAAGAGCCCTTGTTTGCACCCGAAGGCAAGGAACCTTCGTTGAGCGAAAGAATATATACGTTTTTAAAATCGAGGTTACGGGTTTCGAGCATACCCATAACCTGCAATCCCCGCAGCGGTTCGCCACTGAACGGAATGCGCACCGTGCGTACGTACTGCCTGAAAAACCGGAGGAATGAACGCAGGTCGGAATACTGATCGCCCAGTACTTCTTCCATACGATTCAGGCATTTCAGCATCTGAAAAATATATTCCTTATCAAAGGAATACAGCTTATCCGATGCCGCCAGCACATTCAGGCAGGTTTTGAGGTAACGGGTAATGTTGGTTACTTCGGCCGGAACAAACATTGCCCTGTGTAATTCCGTTTCACTGGCCAGGAAATTTTTCGGCACCGATACCCAGTTATGATTAAGCATTTCCCTTTGCTTTTTCTGTGCCGGTTGTGAATCGACCGAAGTCGTGTAGGGATGATTCAACAGGGATAATACCGGACGATAATGAAAATATTCATCCTTGCGGCTGATTTGTAATTCAATCAGCAATTCAACAAAGTTGAATACCGGTGTTGCACTAAGCGAGAAACCCATCGTTACATTCAGGCTGTCAACACTGCCGGAAACACTGTGCAGCACAGGCAGCAACAACTTTTCATCGGGCAGTACAATCAGGGTTTCTTCGGGTAGTGCGCCTGCGTCAATATTTTGCTTTAGCACCTGCCCCATTACTTTAGCCTGCCCTACCGGCTGGGCGGCACCATACAGGTTAATAGTTTTTGGCTTACGGAAATTAGCCGGTACCTGGTCCTCAAAAGTTTTGCCCAGCACCGGGTGTTGCTGGTATTCACGGAAAAAATCTCCGGCTTCCTGTACTGCATTGTTCAGGTAATATTCATCCACATCCCAGTACACCGAAGCCTTCCTTTCAACCGCATGCGCTATAATTATTTCCTCGGCTTTGGTTAGGGCATTAAACCCGATAAACACTTCTTTTCCGCTACACAGGTTATTGCCATCCAAAATTTTTTCGGCCACTTCACGGTGTACCATCCCTTCGAAGGCTAACCCGTTGTTTTGCAACTGGGTACGGAAGCTTTTATACACGCCATCCAGGTGTTGCCACACTTCGAGGAATTTCTTCCGGTTTCCGGTCTGGTGCCTGTCAAAATTTCCCCAGAAATCAACCAGGAATTTTTTCTGCTCTTCGGTCAGGTAATCGAAACTGGCATCCAGCTCTTTCTGGTGGCTCAAGTCGCGAAACAACAGTTCGGCATTGACCAGGTGTTTGTCGATCTCGTCAAAATCGCGCAGCAACATCTCGCCCCAATAATAAAACCGGTCGAATGACTCGCTGATGCTTACCGTTTCTTTGTACGACTTGTACAGGCGGTGTACCAGTTCAAGTTTATCGGGCACCTGCAGCGTTGAAAAAGTCTGGATGTAGGCTTCAATAGTGAGCATGGTTGGCGCAAAAGCCGGTTTGGGCAGCAGCGTTCCAAGGTGCTTGCGGAAAAAAAGTATGGCCCTGCGGTTTGGGAACACAAGCGTCAATTCATCCAAACGCGGTTGTTTGGCAATTACTTTTTGGGCCGTTTCAAGTAAAAAAGATGTCATATCCTATTTTCGTTACCCCACCCGGCCCCTCACCGTTAGGTGATGAGCCGGTAACGAGATTACAAGCCTAACTCCAACTGATTATTATCCTTTTTCGTGACCGGTTTCGTTTTACCGGGTTTCACTTCTGCCACATCGCCTGTTCGCACATACAACACATACCCTTCCACCTCGTTAAAATTCATCTTCTTTAACGTATCCATGTAGGCCATTACCTGCTGCTGATCGGCCTTAGATGGCGCCCCGGTTTTAAAATCAATAACAACAGCTTTTGCATCGTTTACCAGCAATCGATCAAAACGATACTCCTCACCGCCCGGCAAAATTACCGGCACTTCGGTTCGCACTTCCCATCCGTCATCGAACCAGGATGCTATCAACGGCAGGCTGAACAACTGGTGTAACTCAGTTTTAACAATACCGGCTTCGGATGTTGTCAGCAGGCCCTCCTGCACTGCGCGCTGAAGTGCTGCCTCCACATCGCTTTTTGTTCGGATATTTGACAGTACACTGTGCACATGAATACCATACTTTACTTTCGCGTCTTTATCCTGACCGAAAAAAGTTTTTCCAGCCTGGCGGACCACGATCTTATCGCGCCAGCGGGCAACCGGGTAATTTTTTAATTCAACAGGTACAAGTATTTCGGGATGCATTTTATCATCACCTGAAGTCGCCTCCAACATGCCGGTATGCCATTGCAGGGCCGCATCATCCCAGTATTTTTTCAGGGCATCGTTGGAGGTAATGCCATACTGAAGCAATGCACTTACATCAGAAACACTTAACTCTCCACGTTTATTGGTGAGATCTTTGAACGGGGCCAAAATCTTCAATCCCAGCTCCGCGCGGGTAAGGGCCACATACAGGATGTTTACGTTATCCAGGAAAATCTGTGTACGTTCGTAGTGGTAATACGACTCAAAAACTGTTTTCTCCAGTGTGCTGCCATACTTTACGGACAGGTAACCCGCATCCTTGAACGGTGCCGTATCGGCCTGTACCCAAAGGTTGGGTTGCTGCCAGCCGGCATGATCCAGCGACCAGGAACAAAACGGAATAATTACATACTTAAACTGAAGCCCTTTGGCTTTATGAATAGTCAGAATCTCGGCTGCATCAACCGAGCCGGAAGTTTTTACCGATGTTTTTTCGGAATCCCTATTGTCCTCCCACCATTCCAGGAAGGCCTGCAGGTCGTTGCGCTCGCGGGTATAAAAGTTCAGCACAATGTCCTGGAAGGCCTGTAGGTAAGCCAGTTCAGTTCTTTGTTCGGTAAGCCGGAAAATACGGATGAGCATCTCCGTCAATTCAAAGAGCGGAAGTTTTTTCAGTGTTACTTTATGCTGAGTGAAGTCCTCCGGTAAGAAGCTTTCAAATACTGTTTCATTCGATACCGCAAATACATCCGACAACGCTGTGCCCGGCTGATGGATGCGGGCGAACTCGTACGCCAATTCGGCACGGGCCACAACATCAAGGTGGTTGTGCAGGTAGCGCATGGCGGCAAGAATGAGGTTTACCGAAGCCGCACCGTCTATACGGAGCGATTCATTTGAGATGACATTGTAATTAACGGTTGGCTTAGCTTCAGCCGAGTTTTTATAACTCAGTAAATGAGCGGCCACTTCCTGCCCGTCCTTGTTGGTGCGAACCAGTATGGCAATGTCCTTCATTTTTACGCCTGCCTGCTGCCAGTCTTCCAGGGTTTTTACCAACAGCATCCTGGCCATGGTCCTCCACTTGAGTTCCTGGCCTTTTTCCTCCCGGATAAACTGAATATCAACAAAGCCCTTACCTTCTTTTTTACCATTCTGCCTTACGTCTGCATAGGCATCGGATGCCAATCCGGCCCCGGTCTTTTCCGATACAAATGCCGCTGCTTCTTTGAAAAACTGATTGTTGAAGTCAATTATATTGGCCGCACTCCGGTAATTGTCTGCAAGGTTAACCTGGGTAACCCGGTTCTTACCGATCTGGTGTTCCAGTTTTTCCTGTAGTAAGGTAAGGTCGCCCCCGCGCCAGCGGTAAATGGCCTGCTTTACATCGCCTACAATTACATTGCGGTTGTTACTGCTCAGGCTTTCGTTGATAAGCGGCACGAAATTGCGCCATTGCAGGTTGGAGGTATCCTGGAATTCATCGATGAGGTAATTTTTATAGAACGACCCGGTTTTTTCATAAACAAAAGGGGCATCACTTTCTCCAATCAGTTCCTGTAAAAACTGTGGCGCATCGGCCAGGAGCATCATGTTGTTCACGGCTTTATATTCCTGCAGTTTCTTGGAGATATCGGCCATCAGGCCAAAGGCGTAGAAATTTTGGAGCACAACTTCGGCTGAGAGTGCTGCTTTAAAATATCTGGCTCGGTACTCCAGTATTTCTTTCCACAGGGGCTGCAACTCGGCTTCAGCAACTGCCAAAATCTCCTTATAGCGGAGGCTTTGTTTCTTAGGCCAATTTTTTGCGGATTCCAAATCATTTAGCTCACGTTTACCCGGATCGAAATCGGATACTTTTGCGAGATTCACCAACTTTTCAAAAAATGTATAGCCGGTGCCGTAGTAAAAATCACCCTTGTTGAATTGCCGCTGTTCAATAATTCTAAAACCCTTTGCTGCCAATCTCCGCACATGATCCACAAACGATCCGGTGGTTTTACCCAACTCCGCCAGCAGATCTTTTAAAAATTTCCGGTCGCCCGTCTTCCTGCTAAAGTCTTTCTCAATCATTTTAAAATCTTCTTTTAAAATTTCATTCGAAAATTCCAGCAAGGCCTTTCGCATATCCCAGGATTTGTCGCTCTCCAGATTTTGGATGGCAAAGTCTACAACCCAGCGTTTCAGGTCAGTGTCTTCCCCGATGGCATCAATCAGGTTATTCACCACTTCTTCCAGTACGGCTTCATGGTCAACCTCCAGCCGGTAATCGCCCGAAAGCCCTGCCTCGCGCGTAAACGAACGGATGACCTTCTGAAAAAACGCATCAATGGTGCTGATGGAGAACTGTGAATACTGGTGCAGAATCTGCGCACGGAGTTCACTGCAATTTTCTTTAAAGTCAACATCGCTTTGGCCCAGTTCGCGCTTCAACTCGTTTTCTAAAGGGTTATTGCGCCCTTCAATAAAATCATTCAGGTAGCGCACAATGCGTTCTTTCATTTCCTGAGTGGCCTTGTTGGTAAAGGTTACGGCCAGGATATGCCGGAAATACCCCGAGCGATGCCGGAGCGCCAGTTTCAGGTATTCCTTGGCCAGGGTGCGGGTTTTGCCGCTTCCGGCCGAACTTCGGTATATGATCAGGGGCTTTTCCACCACAGGCATTGAAGTAAACGAATGCCGGCAAGAAACCAAAAGTATCCGACAACTTATGTCTGCCGGAGTTTCCTTTCGTGCAGGAGTAGCATACACCCGAAAAAAAACCTATCTTTTAAGGGTTTAT
>JAGUUF010000213.1 GCA_020063545.1 Cytophagales bacterium | reverse complement strand
TTGGCATCATAAGGTGTTGAAGGATATACAATTTTCAACCCCGGAGTATGAAAAAACCAGGCTTCATTGCTTTGTGAATGAAAGGGACCTGCGGCTGTACCGGCACCGGTAGGCATGCGCACCACCACATCGGCATGTTGGCTCCAGCGCCAGTAGGCTTTGGCCAGGTTGTTTACAAGTTGTGTGATGCCTTCGGAAACAAAATCGGCAAACTGCATTTCCACCATGGCTTTCATTCCTTTTATTGAAAGCCCGAGGCCTGCGCCCAATATGGCCGATTCGCAAATGGGTGTATTGCGCACACGGTCTTTACCGAATTGCTTCACAAAGCCATCGGTTATTTTAAATACACCACCGTACTCGGCAATGTCTTGTCCCATCAGTACCAGGTTGTCGAAGCGTTCCATACTCTGGCGGAGGCCATCGCTGATGGCATCAATAAACCGCTTTTCTGATTTTTTTCCTTTAACAGGACTTACAATTATTGGGACATGCGGTGCATAAACATCGTTGAGTTCCTGTGCGGTATCAGGCTGGGGCGGTGCTTCCTTAAATGCAATCTCAAGTCCGCTTTCAATTTCTTTTTTTATCTTCTTTCGAATGGCCTCCGTTTCCTTTTCAGTTAAGATTCCTTCGCGGAGTAAAAACTGCTCATAATTGTCAACCGGGTCTTTCGTTGCCCATTGTTCCATTAACTCTTTAGGAACGTACTTGGTGCCCGAAGCTTCTTCATGCCCCCGCATACGGAAGGTGAGGCACTCCAGCAACACCGGCCGTGGATTTTTACGGATGTCTTCTGCCAGGCTTGCTACCGTGTTGTAAACTTCAAGAACATTATTGCCATCAACCTGAACGCCTTCTATGCCGTAACCAATGGCCTTATCAACAAAACTTTTGCAGCGAAATTGTTCATTGCTTGGGGTTGACAAACCATACCCGTTGTTCTCGATAACAAAAATTACGGGTAAATCCCACACGGCCGCGACATTAACGGCTTCGTGAAAGTCGCCTTCGCTGGTGCCGCCATCGCCATTAAAAACTGCGGTAACTTTATTTTCTTTTTTCAGCTTAGTTGCTAGTGCAATACCATCGGCCACACCGTTTTGCGGACCGAGGTGGGAAATCATACCCACAATATGAAACTCATTATTGCCGAAGTGAAAGGAGCGGTCGCGTCCTTTGGTATAACCGCCCAAGGTGCCTTGCCATTGTGCAAACAACCGCTCAAAGGGCATGTTGCGCGAGGTGAATACACCCAGGTTGCGGTGCATGGGCAGGATATACTCATCTGGCTGCAGGGCTTCGGTTAACCCAACGGCAATGGCCTCCTGGCCGATGCCGCTGAACCACTTGCTGATTTTGTTTTGCCGGAGGAGGATCAGCATTTTTTCTTCAATCAGGCGGGGACGAACAAGGGCTTCGTAGAGTTGTTTTAACTTTTTATCGGAGAGGTTGGCTCTTTGAAATTGCATAGCGAAATTTAAAACATGTAAAGGTAATGCAGTTTTTGAAGGTAAACCGGAAGCCTTGCAATTTTGATTTCATTACTTTTGGGAATCATGATTTCCTTTTCTGAATTCAAACTGGATAACGGCCTTCACGTAATTGTGCATGAAGACCCCACGGTGCAGATTGCCGTATTGAATATTCTATACGATGTCGGCTCACGCGATGAACTGCCCGATAAAACCGGCTTCGCCCATTTGTTTGAACACCTGATGTTTGGCGGCTCGGTAAACATTCCCAACTACGATGAGCCCCTGCAACGGGTAGGCGGAGATAACAATGCCTTTACCAATACCGATATCACGAATTATTACCTAACGGTTCCCGCCCAGAATATCGAAACAGGTTTTTGGCTGGAGAGCGACCGCATGCTGGGGCTGTCGTTCGACCCGAAAGTGCTGGAGGTGCAGCGCAAAGTAGTGGTGGAGGAATTTAAGCAGCGTTACCTTAACCAACCATATGGCGATGTGTGGCTCAGGTTTCGTCCGCTGGCTTACCGGGTGCATCCGTACCAATGGGCAACAATAGGAAAGGAGCCAGCCCATATTGAAAACGCTACCCTGCAGGATGTAAAGGATTTTTTCTTTACCCACTACATCCCGAACAATGCAGTAATGGTGGTGGCCGGCAATGTAACCCTTGACCAGGTTAAGCGGTTGTCGGAAAAATGGTTTGGGCCGATACCGGCAGGAAAACGAAAGGAAAGAAAACTTCCGGCAGAGCCACGCCAAAGACAAAAACGTACGCTTGAAGTGGAAGCCAATGTACCAGCCAGCGCACTGTATATGGGCTGGCATATGCCCGGCCGGTTTCATCGGGATTTTTATGCCGTTGATCAGCTCTCGGATATTTTAGGTCGGGGCGAATCCAGCAGGCTATATGAGCAGTTGGTTAAAGAGAAGGAAATATTTACGTCACTTTCATCGTATGTTTTAGGTTCAGTCGATCCAGGCCTGCTCGTTATCAGCGGCAGGCTTAAAAACGGCATATCGACCCAACAAGGTGAGGAAGCCGTGACAAACGTTATTAATGAGTTGCTGTCAGCGGGTTTATCGGAAGCCGAATTGATGAAAGTAAAAAACCAGGCAGAAACAGCACTTGAATTTGATGAGGTTGAAGTAATGAACCGGGCGATGAGCCTGGCCTTTGCCTCGTTATCGGGCGATGTGAATCATGTAAACCGCGAAAAGGAACTGGTGGATAAGGTAACCATCGAAGAAATTATGGAGAACGGCCGCGCGTTGCTTACCGAAGAGAACCTGTGTGTTATGCACTATCGTTCAAAAGCCGAAGCCGCATGACGATACGCGTAGGCTTTGGGTTCGATGTTCACCAGCTGGAAGCCGGCCGTGTTTTCCGCTTGGGAGGCATTGCAATTCCTTCGGATAAAGGGGCCACCGGGCATTCGGATGCGGATGTACTGATACACGCGCTTTGCGATGCCCTGCTTGGTGCTGCGGGCCTGCGCGACATCGGCTTTCATTTCCCAAACACCGACCCGCAATGGAAGGGCAAAGACAGTAAACATTTTTTAACAGAAACCGTCCGCATGCTTCATGCAAAGGGCTGGCGGGTGGGTAATGTTGATTGTACCGTTTGCCTGGAACAACCAAAGATTAATCCGCACATTCAGGCTATGCAGGCAGTGTTGGCTCCTTTGTTGCAAATTCCGGCAGATGGCGTAAGCATTAAAGCCACTACCAACGAAAAACTGGGCTACGTTGGGCGCGAAGAAGGCGTTTGTGCGTATGCGGTTGTGCTGATTGTAAAATCCTGATTAGGTTTCTTTTCGTGATTCCCCACCGAGCAATATAGACCAGGTCTTTAAGGCAGGCATCCGATCGGCAATCATTTTCATAATTCCCAAAAACGGTATGAACAAGATCAATCCGGCCACACCCCACAGCACACCACCGGTAACAATGGCGGCTATGGTTACCAATGCATTCAGTTTTAAGCGGCTGCTTACTGCCAACGGAAAGATGATGTTGGCTTCGAGGTACTGGACAACGGAGAATACGGCAATAACCCCAACCGGATACCAGACGGAATTAAACGTAACCCATGAAATGGTAATGGGTAACAGCGCAGCAATGATTATTCCTACATACGGAATAAAGGTGAGGATGGAGGCCGTGAATCCAAACAGCAGCGGATGCGGAATGCCCAGGATGTAAAGTCCTAAACTGTTTAGGACTCCAACAATCAGGTAAACCAGCAACATGCCTTTAATGAAATTGTAGTATGACTGGATACTGAGGTGGAGGATTTCGCGGATCCGTTCTTTTCGTTGAGTCGGAAACAGCCTGTAGAGCACCTCCACCCAGCGGTCGCGATGATACAGAATCAACACAACATAAACCGGGATCAGAATAAACAGTACACCTGAAATGGTGCCTGCGGAGATCGTTTTTCTGACAAAATATATGGCATCCGAACCGGATTGCTGGCCGAAGAGCCGGAGCCATTCCGTTTGCTTTTCAACACTGATGTGCAGTTCGCGTGTTATCCAAACGCTTAATTCGCTGAAGGCGTGCGTAAGTTTGCCGTGCAACGTGCCCCACTCTTTTAAAAAACCAATAAGCTGAATCCCGAACAAAAGCAAGATGGCCGACACCAGGATAACAACCAGCGACAGGCTAATCAGTATGGCCGCCATTTTTTTAATCCTGTGCTGCTCAAGCCATGTGCAAATCGGGTAAAGAATACAGCTGATAAGCAAGGCAAAGGATAGCGGGATAAACAGCTGCCGTCCGATATACAGGATAACACCGCCAAAAACGATATATTGGAGTACGGTTAAGTATGAGACTTGCGCATTTGCTTTGATGCTCATAACGCCCAATGTAGCGCACAGCACCGCCTGTTACCATGATAGAAATCATTATTACAAAAGACGGATCGCATACTTTGCGAAACCACTTCCTGGATGAGACCTATCACTCCAGGCATGGTGCCCGGATGGAATCGCTCCACGTCTTTATAAAACATGGATTGGAACAGGTTCTGGAAAGTAATGCACCGGAAATTTCACTGCTCGAGGTGGGTTTCGGAACCGGCCTCAATGCCTGGCTTACAGCCAAGCGGGTACTGGGCGCTCCGGTGCAACTCCATTATGTTGCCCTCGAATCGTACCCGGTTGATGAATCCGTTTGGTCGAAATTAAACTATGCAGCAACATCGGCCGACCGGGAATTATTTCAGGCCCTTCACCGGGTTAGCTGGAATACGCCCGTTCCGGTAACGGCAAACCTTACCATTACCAAAATACATTCCATGCTGCAGCAGGTTAATTTCCCAACGTCAGCATTTGATCTTATTTTTTACGATGCCTTTGCTCCCAATAAGCAGCCGGAAATGTGGACCAGCGATATCCTTGAAAAAACGGCCACCTGGCTAAAGCCGGGAGGCACATGGGTAACCTACTGTGCCAAAGGCCAGGTAAAGCGCGATTTGAAGTCGGCCGGGCTTACCGTTGAAACCCTGCCGGGGCCTCCCGGAAAGCGCGAAATGATTCGCGCCATAAAACATGAAATACATTCGTAATTATTTGATTGGCGGGTTTTGGTTTTACCCCTATCTTGCTTGCCTAATGTATAAAGTATGAGAACTGCAATGCTTCTGCTTCTGTGCGCCTCTGCACTGTTTGCGCAAAAAACATGGACACCCGCTGAGATGATGAAATTCAAGCGACTGACCTCAGCCGTACTATCGCCTGACGGTAAGCGTATAGCCTATACTGTTTCGGTTCCGGTAATGGAGGGCGACAAATCGGAATTTTTAACCCACATCTGGATGGCAGCAACGGACGGCAGCATGAACCGCCAGTTTACTTTTGGAGATAAGTCGTGTTCCAATCCGCAGTTCTCGCCCGACAGCCGCTGGCTGGCATTCACCTCTTCGCGCGGAAGTGATCGCACACAACTGCATGTTCTTGCGCTTGATGGCGGTGAAGCCGAACAACTAACCAGCCAGAAGAATAATGTAAGCCAGTTTGCCTGGTCGCCCGATGGTAAGCGAATAGCGTTTACCATGACCGACCCCCTTACCGAGCAGGAGGAAAAAGCCCGGAAAGAGAAACGCGACATGGAAGTGGCCGATACCTATAAAAACGCGCACATCTATACCGTTAACCTTACAAAAGATTCAAAAGGCAAAAATCCGGTTAAACGCCTTACAGCCGGTAATTTTCATGTAACCGATTTTACCTGGTCGCCCGATGGTAAAACATTAGCGTTTGTACACCAGGTTAACGCCTCGCTGAATGAATGGACAACGGCTGACATCAGCATGGTGCCTGCCGACAGCGGAGCGGTTAAAAAAATTGTTGCCAACAAAGGACAGGATGCCAACCCGTTATTCTCGCCTGACGGGCAGTGGCTCGCGTACTTTTCAGGTGGCGATGTGGTAAGCTGGAGTGGCGCCAACCACGTTTACGTTATTCCGGCTGCCGGGGGTAATCCGAAAAAACTTGCACCTACATATGACGGCAGTTTCCAGATTCTGAGCTGGTCGGCCGATGGAAAAAACATTTTCATTTCAGAAGCCTATCATACCAATCGTGTAGTTTATTCGTTGCCCGCAGACGGCAAGCCCGCAAAAATGATTACACCATCCGATGGCATGTACACCAATGCAACCTTCAGTAAGGCAACTGACCAGATGGCCTGCATTTACCAGCATGCATCGGCTCCTCCCAATGTATATGTACTGAATCTTAAGGATATGAAGTTGCGCAAGATCACTAACGTTAACGAGGATTTTGAGCGCAAACCGCATGCAAAAACAGAATTGATTTCATGGAAGTCGAAAGATGGAAAATACACCATTGAAGGGTTGCTTACCTACCCGGCTAATTACCAGCCTGGCAGAACGTATCCCCTGGTTTTAAATATCCATGGCGGCCCGGCCGGAGTGTTTACACAAAATTATACAGCGGCAAGTTCCATTTACCCGCTGCAGGCATTTGCCAGCGAAGGCTACGCAGTGCTGCGCCCAAACCCACGCGGGAGTTCCGGTTATGGGGTGGAGTTCCGCCAGGCCAATAAAAACGACTGGGGTTTTGGCGACTATGACGACATCATGGCGGGGGTTGATAAAGTAATTGCTGACGGAATTGTACATCCCGACAGTTTGTGTGTTACCGGGTGGAGTTATGGCGGGTACATGACGTCCATGATTATTACGAAAACCAACCGGTTTAAAGCGGCCATGGTTGGCGCGGGTGTTACCAACCTGATAAGTTTTACCGGCACTGCCGATATTCCTGACTTTATACCCGACTACTTTGGCGGTGAACTATGGGACCGCACGGACGTATATGCAAAACACTCGGCCATGTTTGCTGTAAAAAATGTAAAAACACCCACACTGGTTATTCATGGCGAACGTGATTTGCGCGTGCCGATTTCGCAAGGGCAGGAATTGTACATGGCACTGAAAAGACTTGGGGTAGAAACACAAATGGTATCCTACCCGCGCACACCCCATGGGCCGCAGGAACCGAAATTCATTTTGGATATTGGCGAGCGTGTTGTGGATTGGTTTAACCGCTACAACCGCGGAAGAAACGGTAAACTGGCGGCAACGAATTGATTTATTGGCATGAGATGACTTCCTGTAAAAATTGATGCATCATTCAATTGTATTTAAGCGGGGTATCGGTTGGATAACAGGGTTGGTATGCCTGGCCTTTCTGGCCCATGGTCAAAAGCAGCTATCGCAGGCTATAACGCTTTCGCAATCCGAAGTTCCCATCAGCTTCATCCGGTTTATGGAAAAGGTTGAGCGGGAAAGCGGTGTTCGTTTTTTTTATGAACCCTCCTGGGTAGCGTATCTGTCCATCAACCGGGCATATACCAGCTTGCCTTTGAGCAGGATATTAGACCAGGTGCTGGAAGGTTCGGATATTACCTACACACCGCTAAATGAGTATGGAATTATCCTGATTAAAGATCCTTCCAGGGAAATTGAACGCCAGCGCCTGCTTACCAAAGCAGTGGCTGAACGAAAAAAGATTGAGCAACTGCTTATCGGGAACCCGACTGATTTTCATCCCGACAAAAAACTTGTATTACGAGGAGTGGTAACCGATGAGAAGACAAACATGCCGGTAAAAAATGCTACGGTAACCTTACTGGACTCCGACAAAGGAATTGTTACCACTGACCAGGGCACTTACGAGCTGACCCTGGCGCCAGGCAGCCATCTTATCAGTTTCAGGCATGCAAACTATTCAGAAAAGATTGTTGACCTGCAGATTTTCGCTAACGGCCGGTTGAATATGGTTATGGAGGAAGTGCCCATTTTACTTGAAGAAGTGGTGGTTACCGACCAGGCCATTGTCAACCAAAACATCGGGCAGGCTACACTACGCGTCAGCGACATGAAACGTGCACCGGTATTCCTGGGCGAAGTGGATGTGGTGAAGCAGGTACAAACCCATGCGGGTGTTACTTCGGTTGGCGAACTCGCTGCCGGCTTTAACGTTCGCGGTGGCGGTACCGATCAGAACCTGGTGCTGTACGATGGCATACCCGTTTTCAACACCTCGCATGCCCTTGGCTTTTTCTCAGCCTTCAATGCCGATGCCATCAGCCAGGTATCCTTTTACAAAGGAGGCATTCCGGCAGAATTTGGCGGGCGGGCCTCATCGGTGTTAAATGTTACCTCAAAGGAAGGAAACTACAATCGCTGGACAGGCAGCGGAGGCATTGGTTTCATCTCAACGTTTTTAACGCTTGGCGGCCCGATAAAGAAGGACACGACATCCATTATTGCCTCGGTACGGGCAACCTATTCCGATTGGATGCTCGACCTGGTTAATTCGGATTACACTACCCTTGACAACAGCTCGGTTAAATTTTATGACGGCTCGTTTAAACTTGCCCATAAATTTTCGGCAAAAACCAAAGTCATTTTTTCCGGGTATGCAAGCCGCGATCAATTGCGGCTTACTAACGACACACTGTTTCAATGGAGCACAATTGCGGCATCGGCCAGGATTGACAGAACCGTAAACGACCGGCTGTTTTATAGCGTAACAATGGGTGCAGGCAAGTACAATTATACATTTACTGAGCCAGATGCCGCAGAAGCTTTTCAGTTGACGTACGGGGTTTTTTATCCAACCCTTAAAGTTGATTTTAATTACAACATCAACAACCCGGTAGCTTTTGGTTTACAGGCTGTATACTACAACTTTAAACCCGGTACGCTTAAGCCCACAACAGCATCATCATTGACACCCCACATTTCCATTGCCGATGAAAACTCATTGGAGGCCGGGCTCTATTTCAGTAAATCGGTTAAGTTGGGAAACCGCATCAGCATGGATGCAGGTATTCGTTATGCATTGTATGCACGCCTCGCACCAGGAACGGTTTACCACTACCAGGCAGGTGAACCCATAGAACCACAACACGTGATTGACTCGACTGTTTATTCAAAAGGCAGCATAATCAAATTTTACCACGGCCCTGAACCACGGCTTTCTGCCCGCTATTCCATCAATCAGTCCAGTTCGATAAAACTGGGTTACAACCGTCTTTACCAGTTTGTTCATCTTATTACCAACACAGCGGCCATCACCCCGGTGGATGTGTGGCAGTCGAGCAATGGCTACTTCAGGCCGCAACTGGCCGACCAGGTTTCGGCCGGGTATTTCAGGACGCTGAATGAAAATAGGGTTGAGGTGTATGGTGAATTGTTTTACAAGCACATAGCCAACATTCTTGATTTTAAAGATGGTGCAAACCTGATTTTGAATGATAAACTTGAAACCGCTTTACTCCCCGGCACGGCAAAGGCATATGGAGTTGAGCTATCGGCAGCTAAAAACAGGGGACGGCTTCAGGGGGCGGTTAACTATACCTTTTCCCGATCAATCCGGCAGGTTAACGGCAAATACGATATCGAAAAAATTAACAACGGGAAATTTTTCCCGGCCAATTTTGATCTGCCCCATGTAGTGAACTTCACGTGGCGGTATGGCATTTCCCGCAGGCACTTTTTTTCAGGCAACTTTACATACCACACCGGCCGCCCGGTTTCACTGCCGGCTCATATTTATTATGTTGATGGCATCGGTGTTTCTGATTTCCCTGAACGCAACACGTACCGGTTGCCGGATTACCACCGGCTGGATATTGCCTTTATCATTGAGGGTAATCACAGGCGTAAAAAGTTATGGGATGGTACCTGGGTTATCTCGGCATATAATGTATATGGTCGCAAAAACGCCTACTCTGTTTTCTTCCAGGAAGACCAATGGGGTGTTTTGAAACCGTACCGGCTTTCGGTTGTTGGCGCCATTATTCCAACCGTTAATTACACCTTCAAGTTTTGATGAAGACCTTAAAAAAAATAGGGATTGTTGCAGCGGCTGCATTAATCGGCAGTTGTGTCGATCCGTTTGATGTTCCGAAAATAAACTTCGTGCCCCAACTGGCAGTTGATGCTACCATTACCGATGAAACCGGGCCCCATAACGTTACCCTTACCTATACGTCAAAATTATCAAACGATTATTCGAACCGGGTTTTTGTAAGCGGAGCCATTGTCCGGATTAAGGATGAGACAGCCGACATAACCACCGGCCTGGTTGAAACGTCCCCGGGAAAGTATCAAACACCGGCAAACTGGAGCGTGGTAATCGGCAGGGAGTACACCCTTCACATTCAGTTGGCTGACGGGCGCGAGTTTCGTTCCGATACACAGAAAGTTAAACCTGCCGGTGAAATCGACACCCTGCAACTTGTTTACCTCCCCAATTCCATCAATCAAGACGATGCCGCGCAGCCCCAGAACGCCCTGGGCATTTACATTGATTCAAGAGGCATTGCCGGTGAATCAAATTTTTTCCGGTGGCGATGGACGGGAACCTACGAGGTAGAAACCGATCCTGCCAGCAAAACCCGGATTGACCCCGACTGTATGTGCGAAGTGCCCGACCCACCGGCATGCTCATTTGGGTTGTGCAGTTGTTGCATATGCTGGGTTAATGATTTCAGCAGCCGGGCTATGGTATCGAACAACCAGTTAAGTACTGATAATGCCTTTTACAACGTGTTTCTCGGGAAAATTCCTATTGAACCCTTCCGGTTCTTTAAAAAGTACCATATTGAAATTGAGCAACTGAGTCTTTCGGAGTCGGCCTACCAGTTCTGGAAATTAGTGCAGGCGCAGCAGCAGGGCGCCACGGATATCTTTCAACCGAATGCTATTAAAATCCGGGGGAATATCCAGGCAGTTACCAATCCGAATGACGAAGTTTTTGGTGTTGTATCCTTTAGTGCGGTAGCCAAAGCATCGCGGTTTATCTACCGCCATGAATTGCCCGTAACGATTCTTGAGCCACCGCTTATCCGTGAGGATTGTCGGATTGTATTCCGGAGGGCAACGAATGTTAAACCCGATTTCTGGTAATAGGATGCGGCTCATTATAGGCTTATGCGTTTTGGTTATAACGGTACATGCCCAGTTGCCGCTGAACCAGTGGCCCGAAAAACTTAAAGCGTTTTACGGATTGCATAATCCTGTTAAGCTGCACCTGCAGTTTAACCAACCTGTTTATGCACCGGGCGACACGGCATATTTCAGGGTGGCGTATATACTGGCAGCCGATGCCTCACCTTTAAAAGGATTTAACCTGATTGAACTGGATGTGGTGGATGCTGACGGAAAAGTGCAGCTTCATCAATTGGTTCGCATACGCGATGGATGGGGCAACAACCAGATTGTATTGCCCGAAAATTTTGCGCCAGGAATTTACCGGGTAATCGCTTATGACAACTGGATGAAAAATTTTGACCGCTCGCGTTATTTTGAAGGACAACTGCAGGTTGTGGGTGAACATGTGTATACCCTAAGTGGGAAGACGGAAAAGTTAACTTGCTTTGCGGAAGGGGGCCGTTTGGTTGCCGGAGTACAAAACAAAGTTGTGGTGCACACATCGGCCAACAAAGAGGTAACGGTAACCGATGCAGCCGGCAAGCGACTCGCGGATTTCTCGACCGACCGCAACGGGTACGGGTTATTTTTTCTTACCCCGCATACCGACCAGATTTACACGGTAGAATCAGGCACCCTGAGGGAAAAACTCGCTTCTGTGCCCGATGGTGTTGCGGTGCTGGTTACCCCCGCAACTTCAGGAGCTGCAACGCACCGCATTGTATTGCAGGCACCGGCTTCATCAGCTTTCCGGAGCGAGCCGTTGAATGTCGTGATAAGCGGACATGGCGCAGTTTACTATTCCGCATCGTTTACGTTTAATGAAAAGCAGTTTGTAAACCTTGCTGTTTCCCCGACTGCTTTGCCCCATGGCGTTTGCTACCTGTCGGTAAACCGGCAAAACGGGGAGACACTTGCCAACCGGGTTTTCCTGAACAGGGAGCATAACATAAAAGTCGCTGTTGCACCGGGTCAGCCGGAGTATGGAACACGGGCTGATGTGAGAGTTGATCTGTCGCTAGCTGACGAAGAAAACAATCCTGTACTCGCCCGCATGTCGGTTTCAGTTTACCAGGCTGATATTTTTCCAGTTTATGATGACTTAAAAAATCGAACTGAACAATATTTTTCGTGGGTCAGCGATTTGAATGAAGCGCCTTCGCCAGGCTTTGAAGCCAACTTGAAAACGGCTGAAGGCTTGCTGATGATTGATCGAATGTTAGCTACAAAATCCTGGCCGTGGTACACCTGGGAAAAAGTACTGAGCAAGCAAACAAAACCTCAATTTCTGTTCAGGGATTATCAGCAGGTAACCGGAAGGCTGGTTGAAACACCATCCGGAAATCCTTTTGCCGATTCGGTTAATATTACCTTTTACGTAACCGGTACGCGGGATGTATACGAAGTGACTTCAAACAAGGACGGGACATTCGGTGTATCCTTTATGTTTCCGTTTTACAGGCAGGAAGAAATTTTTTATCGCGTTGAACGGGCAGGAAGAAGAATTGAAAACATAAAAGTTGAGTTATCGCAGACTGTCAAACCGTATAACGTGGCGCAAGCGGTGCGCACATCAGGTACAAATCCGTATTACACATACAGCCAAAAACGTAAACTGGTAAACACGTCATTCGGCTATTTCAGTCAGGGCTTAAAACGCATTGAAGATGTTGGTGGTGGCAATGCCCTTGTTGAGAAAGAACTCTTCAAACCGGATGTTGAAGTGGACCTGGATGATTACCTGCTTTTTCCCACGATGCAGGAAACCCTCCATGAAATTGTGCCTTACCTTCAGTACCGAAAAATTGGCAGCCGGGATGTAGTGCGACTATACCTGCCCGAGAAAGCCCAGACCGGAACGGAGAACCCGGCATTCTTTATTGATGGAGTCCTTACCGATGACCCTTCCTATTTTCTTAAGCTTA
>JAGUUF010000082.1 GCA_020063545.1 Cytophagales bacterium | reverse complement strand
TATGGACTCAGCACTGGTAAGGCAAAAGTTTCTTTTCCGGTTTTGATGATGTGCCCTATTTGATCATCTGTAAGTCCGAGCAATTGAAGCTTTTCCTTTGCAGACTCAATGATTTCGATATGTTCCTTATGCTGACCTACCACGTAGAGTAATTCCCGTTGGGCTGTGATCAACTCCGGACTATATATCTCCATAATCACCTGGCCTTTTCGCACGGGCTGGTAATTATACTTCAGATAGAGCCTTTCAATGCGACCGCCAAAGCGCACCGGAACTGAATAAGTTTTGCGCGTATCATAATTGATTACTCCAGCGGCTGTAATATTTACAGACAACGTTTTTCTTTCGGGCCGGATTGTTTCTATAGCAGATATCACCGAGCTATTGGTAGGCTTGATCAGGTCTTTCATTTCATCCGATACAACTACTGGTTGTGTAGCGCCAGACTTCTTTACCAAATCCATTCCGCAGATTGGACAAGTCCCTGGTTTATCCTGAGTAATCTGGGGATGCATAGGGCAGGTGTATTCATCGTGAATATGCGCCTGCTTTTCTTTTTCTGAATTGCATGCTACCATTAATCCCAGCATGAGGATGAGTAGGGCGAACGTCTTCAGCATTTTATCAGTTGCACGTTGCATATTATTTCTCCAATTGCTTTTCATAACTCACGATCATCTGATAATATCTTCTCATTACATCGAGGTATTGGGTTTGTGCCATAATGAGGGCCTCGTATGCATCAATCACAAAGGGTAATTCCTCCCTGTTTTCTTCGTATGCCAGCATTACTGTCTCATAGTTCCTTTCAAGTGCTGGAATAATTTTCTGCTCGTAGTTGTCCAGTTGCTTCCGGGTGGTTTGAATTTCCCAAGCCATTCCTGCAGCCATACCTTGTGCTTCATTAAGGATGGCCTCGCGTCCGCGTTTCATTGCCTCAATCTGGAGGTTCATACCCCGAACATTAGCCTTATACATTTTGGATGACCACGGGGCAATGGGAATGGATACCATACCTTCAATCGTGTATGCGCTGGGCATCATCTGCCCCAACGGAGCCATGTGGTTATATCGGATTCGGAAGTCCGGTTTGGCCTGATAACTTTCCAGTTTTACGGCATATTTCATGCTTTGAATAGTATTGTTGATTTGCCGAATGTCGCTTCGCCTGCTGGCCAACTCTGCCGTATCAAGCACCAGTTGCACAGCGTCAAATTCTTGGAAAGTCGTATCAATGACGAATCGATATTCCTTCGGCAGGTTCATCAGCGCGTTTAGCGCGATGTTCTTTTGAATGATCTCATTTTCGGTCATGAAAATCATGTTCTCTACTTCATGCAATCTTCCTTCGGCCTTAAAGCTGTTTCCAAGTGGGCTTTGGTTATAGGGATACCGCGCTTTAGCTATGTTGTACATGAGTTTTATAATTTCCTGATTCTCGCGAAGAATTGCCAGCTTCTTTTCCAGTACGAGCCATTCATAAAATGCTGTTTTTGCCTGCGACCTCAGTTCGTTGAACGTGTATGAACCCGCAGCTTCTTCAATGGCCGCTTTTGATGAGAGCAGTTGCTGATTGGCTCGCAATTTTGCCGGATTCGGTATGGACTGTTCAGCGGAGAGCATCACAGATCCCTTGTCCCTTTCGTCCATCACCATTTGACCAGGATAAGGAGTCATAAAAGTTCCGAGTCCGACCATCGGAGCCATCCAACTTTTCGCACCTTTTGAGATTTCATTTAGCGCCTGTGCTTTGTATCGATATTCTTGTAACATGGGATTGTTGTGTTGGATCACAGTGAGAATGCTGTCCAACTTTAATCGTTGCTGTGCCTGGGCAGTGAGACTGCCCCAAAGCGCAAGCCAGAACAGGATTATGGTTTTAATGTTTGATTTCATGGATTTCAAGTTTTCCGAATTTTCTAAGCTCATATTCTTTGGTCATCAAAAAGATTAGGGGCGTCACCAAAAGGATGTGCGTGGAGGATGTGAGTACGCCTCCAATCATGGGCAACACAATGGGTTTCATTACATCGCTACCTACACCGGTAGCCCACAACACCGGAACGAGGCCAAATAGAGCAACGGACACAGTCATCAGTTTTGGTCTGAGGCGTTTTGCCGCTCCGGCAATTACAAATTCCTTCAATTCAGTCATTGAAATGGTTTCGCGCGAGTTGCCTCTTAACTCTACCAGTTGCCTCATTGCATCGTTGAGATAGATTACCATCACAACACCTGTCTCTACGGCAATACCGAACAAAGCAATGAATCCAACCGCTACGGCTACCGATAGGTGAACACCCCAGAAATAAATTATATAGGCCCCTCCAATAAGCGCAAAGGGTACGGTTATCAAACTAAAGAATGCTTCGCGTATGGAATGGAAAGCGAAATAAAGTGAGAGGAATATGATGATAAAAACTATGGGAGCAATCAACGTTAATGTTTTCTTGCTTCGGATAAGATTTTCGTACTGGCCGCTCCACTCAATATAATATCCGTTGGGAAGGCTTGAGAGGTCACTGTTTAATTTATCAATAGCTTCTTGTACTGTGCTGCCGAGGTCACGGTCGCGCACATTAAAAAGTACAGCACCGCGCAACATAGCATTTTCTGAGTTGATCATCGGTGGGCCATCTTCAAACCGAAGGTCGGCCACATCTGATAATGGAATCGTTCCCAATGCAGGGGTCTGCACCGGAATGCGTTTAAGTTGGTCCAGGCTGTTCCGGTAGTCTTGTGCCAACCGTACATTCACTGAAAAACGTTGACGGCCTTCAATGGTACGCGTGATGGGTGTACCTCCAATAGCGGATTCTACCATCATGTTTACGTCATCTATATTGAGGCCGTAACGTCCAATCTCTTCACGTTTAATATCAATGACCAGATACTTGCCCCCTGTGATGGGCTCAACATAAAGGTCTTTCACTCCCGGAATACCTTCGAGGGCTAGTTTAACTTTTTCCGAAACGGCATAGATCGTATCCAGATTCTGACCATACACCTTTACACCTACATCGGTCCGAACTCCGGTAGCCAACATATTGATGCGGTTAATAATGGGTTGTGTCCATCCGTTAACCACTCCGGGAATTTGGAGTTTGGCATCCAATTCATTAACGATATCTTTTTTCGTTATCCCCGGTCGCCATTCACTTTTTGGCTTCAGCATGATAATTGTTTCGATCATGCTGATGGGTGAATTATCGGTTGCAGTGCTGGCCCGACCTGCCTTCCCTAGTACTTTGTCAACTTCGGGAACTGAGTGAATCAGTTTATCTTGCACCTGCAGAATTCTTTTTGCCTCTGCATTCGATATGTCTGGAAGCGTAACGGGCATGAACAGAATGGACTGCTCATCAAGCGGTGGCATAAATTCTGAACCAAGGCTGATGATTAAGGGAATGCTGATGACGAGTGCAGCGATGTTAATTCCAATTGTAGTCTTGCGCCATTTCATACACCAGCGGATAATGGGTTCATAGACCTTCTCCAGTATTCTGTTTACCGGGTTAGAGTGTTCGTCTTTAAATTTCCCCTTCATGAAAAACGAAATAAGTACGGGTGCAAGGGTAACAACCAATACTGCATCCACGATCATGATGAAGGTTTTAGTATACGCCAGTGGGTGAAACAATTTGCCCTCTTGCCCGGTAAGCATAAACACCGGAAGAAATGAAGTAATGATGATAATTGTTGAGTAGAAGACTCCCCGAGAAACCTGCTTACTTGATTTTTCGATGACCGCAAGACGTTCCTCTTCGGTGATCCATGGGTCTTCTTTTTTGCGTGAGAATATTTTGAAAAATTTCATTGCTGTCTTTTTTAAGGGTTCCCTGATTTTTTTGCCATTTCTTCAGCGTAGCGTTGACTGAGGTGTTTGTAGGCATTTTCCGACATGATAATTCCGTTATCAACAATTACCCCGATTGCCAATGCAACCCCGGTGAGGGACAT
>JAGUUF010000261.1 GCA_020063545.1 Cytophagales bacterium | reverse complement strand
GCTCTTCCGATCTGGCACCGATGCGGCAACCATGCTGTCATTCTCATCGGATAAGCCCGCCTACGCGATAGGTGAAAAGGCAAGTATTGTAATACCCGGCAGCGCCCCGGGCCGCGCGCTGGTAAGCATTGAAAACGGAAGCCGTGTAATTGAAAGTTACTGGGTGGAAACCAAACAAGGAGATACACCTTTTTCATTTACCGTTACCCGCGACATGACTCCCAATGTGTTCGTGCACGTAACCCTGGTGCAGCCGCACAATCAAACAGTGAACGACCTGCCCATACGGTTGTATGGCGTTATCCCGATGATTGTTGAAGATCCGCAAACACACCTTGAACCGGTTATTGAAATGCCCGATGTGCTTGAACCGGGGCAGGAAGTTGTTATCCGCGTATCGGAAAAGAGTAAACGTAAAATGACCTACACCCTTGCCATGGTGGATGAAGGCCTGCTTGACCTTACCCGCTTCAAAACACCCGATCCGTGGAAGCGGTTTTATGCACGCGAAGCGCTGGGCGTAAAAACGTGGGACTTGTACGACCAGGTTATCGGATCGTTTGGCGGAAAGATTGAACGCCTGCTGGCCATTGGCGGTGATATGGAACTGATGGCCAAAGACGATGATGCCAAAGCCAACCGGTTTAAGCCGGTAGTAAAATTCTTCGGACCCTTTACGCTGGCAGGAGGAAGGGGCGAGCACCGCTTTACCATGCCCAATTACATCGGGTCGGTAAAAACCATGGTCGTTGCCGGCTACGAAGGAGCCTATGGTTCTGCCGAAAAAGCTACACCCGTGCGCAAGCCCCTGATGGTACTGGCCACCTTGCCACGGGTGTTGGGCCCGGAAGAAAAACTGAAACTGCCGGTAACGCTGTTTACGATGGAGAAAGACATCCGTAATGTTAAAGTAGAAGTAAAAACCAGCGGTCCGCTACAAGTGAAGCAACAATCGCAAAATATTGCCATGACCGGCTCCGACCTGACACTCGATTTCGACCTTGAAGTAAAAAGCATGCTGGGTTGGGGAAAGGTAGAGGTAACGGCAACTTCCGGTAACTATACTTCGAAGGATGTTATCAACATCCAGGTCAGAAATCCCAACCCCCCGGTAACAAAAGTTCAGGAGGCCATCGTTGAGGCCGGCAAAACCTGGTCGGTTACGGCCGCACCGGTGGGCATGGCGGGCACCAATTCGGCAACGCTGGAGGTGTCAACGCTTCCACCGATTAACCTGGGCCAGCGGATGAAATACCTGCTCCAATATCCTTACGGATGCATTGAGCAGACAACTTCTTCGGTATTTCCGCAGTTGTACCTTGAACAGGTAAAAGCATTAACCGATGGCGAGCGTGCAGCCATTCAGGGTAACATTAAAGCCGGTATCGACAGGCTGAAGTCATTTCAGCAGCGGGATGGTGGTTTTTCGTACTGGCCTGGTGCTGAAGACACCGACAGCTGGTCAACCACCTATGCCGGGCATTTTTTGGTGGAAGCCGAACTGAAAGGATATTTTGTTCCGGGCGATATGATTAAGCGCTGGAAGAAATTTCAGCGGAACCGCGCCCAAGCCTGGCGCAAGAGCCAGGAGGCATACAGCAGCGAACTGATCCAGGCGTACCGGTTGTATGCGTTGGCTGTAGCCGGTGATCCGGAACTGGGTGCCATGAACCGCCTGCGCGAGCAGAGCAACCTGCCGGTAACGGCCGCCTGGATGCTGGCGGCAGCCTATGTACGGGCCGGCCAGCCCGAAGCGGCAAAGAAACTGATTGAGAACCTTCCCGCCACGGTTAAGCCCTACCAGGAAATGGCGTATTCGTATGGATCGGACGTGCGCGATAAAGCCATTATCCTTGAAACGATGGTGCTGCTGAATGAACGGGCAAAGGCGTTCGACCTGCTGAAAGATATTTCTTCTTCGTTGAGCAATGCCTCGTACTGGATGAGTACCCAGGCGGTGGCGTGGTGCCTGAAAGCGGCAGGTGCGTTTGCTACAGCAGAAAAGCGCGGGGAGTTGAAGTTCGTGTACAGTTATGGCGGTAAAGAGGTAACAGCTTCAACCGATTTACCGGTGGCGCAGGTGTCGCTTTCGGTTGACGGAGTTTCATCACCTGCGTTGAAAATCACCAGCCAAAGCAGTGGCGTGTTGTTTGTCAGGTTAATTGCAGAGGGCGTTCCCGCACGGGGTGATGAGCAGGAGGAATCCAGCAACCTGGGCATCAGTGTAAGCTATTTGGATATGAGCGGTCGCATCCTCGATCCTTCACGCCTTGAACAAGGCACCGAGTTTATGGCATCGGTTACGATTAGCAACACGGGTGTGCGGGGGGCATATAAGAACCTTGCCTTAGCGCAGATTTTTCCATCGGGTTGGGAAATCAACAACCTGCGCCTTGATGAGGCAATTGCCCGGGCCGGTGGCGATACGCCAACGTACCAGGACATCCGCGATGACCGTGTTTATACCTATTTTGATTTGGGTGGCGGCCAGCGGAAAACATTCCGCGTATTGCTTACCGCAAGCTACACCGGTACGTACTATTTACCGGCCGTAAGCTGCGAGGCCATGTACGACCGCTCGATTTACGCCCGAAGAAAAGGACAGGTGGTTGATGTGGTTAAGCCTGGTGTTCAATAAAGTTGTCCCGCTGATTTCGCAGATAAACGCAGACGGATATGAGTGAAAATGAACTATCATACATTATTCGTGGGTGTATCTTTAATGTGTATAACAACCTAGGTCCTGGATTACTGGAATCTGTGTACGAAGCGGCTTTGGTGTTTGAACTAAGGAAAAATAACCTGAAGGTTAGATCTCAGGTCCCCATCCCGGTTATATATGGAGGTGAGCAACTTGATTTGGGATTCCGACTTGATATTCTAGTTGAAGATACTGTAATCGTTGAAGTCAAATCAGTTGATTTAATTCACGATGTTCACCATAAACAAGTTATAACTTACTTGAAACTTTCAGGTAAGAAACTGGGACTCTTGGTGAATTTTAATTCCAGTGATATATCAGGATCAATTTTCAGAAAAGTAAATGGATTATAAAATCAGCGAAAATCAGCGTAATCTGCGGGATGCATTCTTTTGCATCCAACGTAATCACTTTAATAAGCCTATCCTTACTATTGTGCATGTTAGTATAATCTGCTTTTTGATTATCTCATCTCACATCGCTAAAGGCCAAGCTTCAGAGGAAAAACAGGTTTTGCGGTTATTCCATAAAAAATTCGAGTGGCTGAAGAGTCATCAGTTCGACTCGTTGCGGTGGATGCTCGATGATAACCTGATGTATGTTCACTCCAACGGGTGGGTAGAAACCAAAGCCGATGTAATTGACGATTTAAAAACGGGTAAACTGGTTTACCGCAAGGTGGATATTAGCGAAACCTCAGTACGAGTGTACGATAACACCGCGATTGTTACAGGTAAAGGAGTGTTTAGCGGTGTGAACAATGGAACAGAGTTTAGTTTAAATCTCATGTTTACGGAAGTGTACATTAATAAAAACGGCCGGTGGCTGCTGGCATCGCGCCATGCCAACCGCCTGCCCTGAGCACGCGTTATGAAAGTATCAGTCAAAGCAATCGGGATACTTGTTGCGGCAATTGGTTTTTTTGCCTGGTACTATTTTGCGTTGCCCGAACCGCTCTTCACAACACCATATTCCACTGTACTGGAGGATGAGCAGGGCGAACTGCTCTCGGCCGCGATAGCCCGCGATGGCCAGTGGCGCTTTCCGCAACTTGATACCGTGCCGCAAAAATTCAAAGAAGCGCTTATTCACGTTGAAGACAAACGGTTTTACAGCCATCCTGGGGTAGATGTACTGTCGCTGGCAAGGGCCGTAAAACAAAATTTAAGTTCAGGAAAAATTGTGAGTGGCGGCAGCACCTTAACTATGCAGGTGGTCAGGATGTCGCGTAACAACCCGCGAACGTACGTAGAAAAATTGATGGAAATTATCCTTGCTACAAGGCTGGAGTGGCGGTATTCAAAGGACGAAATCCTTGCTCTGTATGCTTCGCATGCACCGTTTGGCGGCAATGTTGTTGGGCTCGAAGCCGCCTGCTGGCGCTACTTTCAGCGACAGCCGGACGAGCTATCCTGGGGTGAAGCGGCATTGCTGGCCGTGTTGCCTAATGCTCCTTCGTTAATTCACCCCGGCAAAAATCGCGATCGGCTCCTGGCCAGGCGTAATCGTCTGCTTGATTTGTTGTATCAGGCCGGTAAACTGGATGCGGTAGAACTGGATTTGGCTAAGGCTGAAGCATTGCCCGGACAACCGTTACCCCTTCCACGTTTGGCCGGGCACCTGCTCGACCGCCTAATCCGCGAAGGACACGAGCAACTGCGGGTTAAATCAACACTGCGGTATGCGCTGCAGGCACAGGTGGAGCGTGTTGTCCAGCAACAGTATGCGCGCCTGGCGGGCAACCAGGTTTACAATGCTGCGGTTATTGTTGCCGAAGTTGAAACCGGAAATGTGCTGGCGTATGTTGGAAACACCCGCGGATTACCGGGTGACGATCACGGGCAGGATGTTGACATAATTACGGCAAAGCGCAGCACCGGCAGCATATTAAAACCTGTGCTGTATGCGGCTATGCTCGATGAAGGAAAACTGTTGCCGAAAACCCTGCTGCCGGATATCCCTACCATCATCAACGGGTTTGCGCCAAAAAATTTTTCGAAGGATTATGACGGTGCAGTTCCGGCCGATAAGGCCCTGATTCGTTCCCTGAATGTTCCGGCTGTGCACATGCTGCAGGATTACCGGTATGAAAAGTTATACGGCCTCCTGAAGAGCATGGGCATTAGTACACTAACGGCTTTACCCGACCATTATGGGCTGTCGCTTATCCTTGGCGGTGCCGATGGTACATTGTGGGATATTACCTCGCTTTATGCTTCCATGGCGCGGGTAATGAACCACTATTCAAAACGGAATGGTAAGGCGCGGTATTCAACATCCGATTACCATTCGCTGAAGTATCTTCATGGTTCCAGGGGCTTACCGACAGAATGGAGCGAAGATTCATTTATTCATGCAGCAGCTTTATACCAAACATTTACGGCACTTACTGAAGTGAACCGGCCCGGTGAAGAAACCGGGTGGAAAAATTTTTCCGGTTCAAGGAAAATCGCCTGGAAAACAGGAACGAGTTTTGGCTTCCGAGATGGCTGGGCGGTTGGTATTACTCCTGAGTATGTTGTTGGCGTATGGACCGGCAATGCCGATGGTGAAGGCCGGCCCGGGTTAACCGGCAGTGAAGCGGCAGCACCTGTTCTGTTTGATGTATTTTCGTTGTTGCCGGCAACAACGTGGTTTAATGCCCCATATGCTGAGATGGAGCAGATAACGGTTTGCGCAAAAAGCGGAATGCGCAGCACAACGCTTTGCGGAATACCCGATACAACGTGGGTAGCCGAGGCCGGGCTGTCCTCAAAACCGTGTACATACCACCGCACCATTCATTTAAGTGATGACGGAAAGCACCGTGTGCATGCCGACTGCCAGCCGGTAAACACGATCCGGCACACATCGTGGTTCGTGTTGCCCCCGGTGCAGGAACATTATTACAGGACAAAGCATATCTCGTACAAGCCTGTACCGCCTTTACGGAAAGACTGTGCAACTGCGGGCTCCGTTGCGGCTATGGACTTGGTATATCCCAAAGAAAACGCCCGGATTTTCATTCCCCGCGAACTGAACGGCAGCCGGGGGCATTCCGTATTCGAGCTTGCCCACCGCAATCCGGCAAGTAGGGTTTACTGGCATTTGAACGGTACCTATATCGGGAGTACTCAAAACTTACATCAAATGGCTATAAATCCGGGCCCCGGTAAGCACGTCCTTATCCTGGTTGATCAGGCCGGAGAGCCCCTGGAACGGCATTTTGAGGTGTTTTCTAATTGATAAATATCTGATATGTAAGGTTTTAATAGATATTTGTTAATTCAGGAGTAAAGCCTGACCTACATTTGTGCTCGTAAATAACGATTTGTGCTATGAAAACCCTCAGAAACATTTTTTTAGGAGCAGCCCTATTATCGGTTTGTTTTCCTGAACATGCCCAAAGCAACGACTTCCAGGGTCACCATTACGTGGTGATCGGGGCGTTTGCTATTAAGAAAAATGCCGTACGGTTTACATCAAAGGCAGCCGCAACCAACATGCAGGCAAAATTTGAACTGAATCCCGAAAGGCAGCTTTATTACGTGTATGTGCTAACCACCGATGATCGCAGGGAGGCAATAGACCTTGCCATGCGTTTGCGCAGTGAGTCGCCTTACAATGACACGTGGGTGTTCAGGGGCCTGCTGGGCGAGTCAAAGCCGGTCGGGGTACGCGGGGTTGATATTAACCCGCTTACTCTGGAAACCGTGAACCAGGTTGTTTCAACTGATCAACCTGTTATGGCCAGCAACAGTGACTCAGCAACACAGCAGGTAATTTTCGAAGACGTTACACCGGCCAATCAATTTCAAACCGTTTTATCAACCAGCGAAGATTTGGCCGGTAAAAGCTTTTTGTTTAATGTATTCCGTGCTGATACAAAAGAGCCGATTCAGGGAGATATCAATGTGATTGACAGCGAGCGTTCAAGGAAAATCGGTTCGTATGCGGCCAACCGTTCCATCAGGCTTTCAAATCCCGGAAATAAAAACGGGAACCTGTCATTGATCACCGAAGTTTTCGGATACCGTAAAGTTCAGCGCGAACTCAATTATCATAACCCTGAAGGAGAAGATATTTCCCGGGACACCGACAACAATGTAGTTGTGCCATTTGAATTGGTAAGGCTGCAGAAAGGTGATATTGCCGTAATGTATAACGTGTACTTTTTCAAAGATGCTGCCGTAATGCGTCCGGAGTCGAGGTGGGAAGTGAACAGCCTGCTGGATATGCTCAATGAAAACCCGAAGTACAAGATTAAGATTCATGGACACACCAACGGCAGTGCTCCCGGTAAAATCATTTCGATGACTGAAAAGTCGGATAACTTTTTTGCACTCGCCAACACCCACGATGGTTTCGGATCGGCTAAAAAACTTTCTCAGCAACGGGCCGAGGTCATTAAAGCCTACCTGATCGCCAATGGCATAGACGCCAAACGGATGCAGGTAAAGGCGTGGGGCGGCAAGAGGCCGGTTGTTGATAAGCTGCACAACCTTGCTGAAAATAACGTTCGGGTAGAGATAGAAATTTTGGAACACTAGGGTTTACCCTGGCCATCATCCACCTGTTCGATGGTACCGCTCTCCAGGCTGTTGCTGATTTGACGCGTAATGGCGTCAAGCTGTTCGCCACAGGTACGGAGGTGTTTTAGAATAGTTTGCGTATCGTTTTCCAGGTTTTGATCCAACAGGTTGATTAGTCCCAGGATACTCGATATCGGTGCACGAACTTTATGGGCATTAAAGTAGGCATACTCCATCAGTTTTTGATTTTGCATTAACAGCAGGTGTGTACGCTCTTCAATGCGGGCCTCCAGGGTTTTATTGAGTTCCTTCAGATCATCGTTCAGCGCAGCCACTGCTTCGGCCTGAATTTCCAGTTTGTTTTTCTGCAGTTCAATTTCAGCCGATTTCTCTTTCAATATATGGTTTACTTTTAAAATACGTTTGCGTTGTCGAAACAGTATCCAACTGAGCACGGTTGTCAGAATTAATACACAAGCTATGGATACGATAATGAGGCGCTGCATGCGGAGGCGTGACTCATTCATCGTATTGCTGGCCCGTAACTGTTGGTTTTCACGTTCGCGGTTCTCGGTTTCGTAGGCAAGCTGCAAGCGGGCCATTTGTTCGGATTTTACCAGGTTAAACACGCTGTCTTTCATTCGATTATGCTGGTAGAGGTACATGAGCGCCTGCCGGTAATTGCCGCGGGCTGAATCAAGACGGGCCTGTTTGTAGAGGTTCGTAACCATTAAATCCGGAACGCGTATGCGGGAGGATAACTCTTTTGCCTGGTTAAGGTACGATTCGGCTTGCTGG
>JAGUUF010000293.1 GCA_020063545.1 Cytophagales bacterium | reverse complement strand
TGGCGCTTCGCCAGGTCGGCCAGGTTCAGGTGGCATTCAATGGTCTGGTAGTTATTGGAAAGGCTCTTAACCAATGCCAGGCTTTTGTCGTAGTACTCCTTCGCCTTATCGAATTGCAACGGGTTCGAATAGGCTTTTCCTGTATTGAGCCAGATAGCACTCTGCACAAACGGATTAGAAATATCCTTCAGGTAATTCTGCGCCTGTGCTAAAGCCTCAAGGGCCTCCACATTCCGGTAGCGCACAACATTTAGAAGGCCGATATTTTTGTACGCAATTGCCAGAATTCTCGGATTGCCGTTTGTAAGAGCTTCCTTTAAAGCCTTGTTGTAATAAAATTCAGCTGAATCAAAAAACGACAAATCGCGCCACGCGCTGCCCATCATGGAATAATTGTAAAGGGTAATTTCTGCCGCATTGGCAACTTTCACAGAATCAGATAGCCGGTAGTACCGGAAAGCCGTGGGAAAATCGGATTTACTGACATACCCGATGCCCACGTAACAGTAACTGCGTTTGATACCCAGCGGGTAATTGATGGCAAGGGCTTCTTTCAACGCTTTTTCCGAAAACTCAAGGCCCAGTTCGTCATTAACATCGTAGAGTTCGTAGGCAATCTGGCAAAGAATATCAACCCGCTTTTCAGGGTTACGCTCAATGGTCAATACCGTCCGCAGGCTGTCGGCAACAGGCGTTTGGGCGGCCAACCCATAGGCTTGCAAAAGCATGGATAAAACCACCGCTATCAAAATCCTTATTCGAAAGCTCACTGCAGACAATTTAAACGCCTCAAGCTAAGAGTTTTAACTTGCCCGGTCAACAGATTTAATTTCAGATGAAAATCCTTAGTAACTTACCCGCCTTATGCTGGGAAAACTCTCATTTGTAGGAAGCTCCGGACTTCAGCAGGAAAAGCAAAAGGATTACCGGAACGTGGTACTCATCCAGGTAATGATTATTACCATGGGTTTGCTGCTTTCAGGCCCTTTGCTGGAAGATTCCCGCAGTGAACTCTCCAAAGTGATTATCTCGGTTTTTTCGTTTTTTGGTGCCCTCTACGCGTTTCTGCTGTGGGACCTGCTCAGGAATTTCACCAACAGCAACCTCCTGATCCGGGTAATTCTGTTTGTGTTAATCGGCATCGTGGTATTCGGTATCCTCATCGAATTTCCCTACTACAAAATCATTGAAATAGAAAACAGGCGGGCGGCCTTGCTTATTATCCACGGGCTGTTGTTCCCGATCGAGGTAATCGTTATTGCCTTTACTATCCGCGACATTTTTGGATCAGAATTTCTTACGCCCGATAAACTTTGGGGCTCGGCCTGTGTTTACCTGATGACGGGCATTTCGTTTGGCAGCCTGTACGACCTGATTTGCATAAGCGGTTACGGCAACCTGGGCATTGAACTGGAACTGGGCATACCTAACTACGCAGAATGCGTAGGCCACAGCCTGAGCCTGCTTGGCGGAATTGATTCGCGGTACCCGGATGCCACTTACCTGATTAAAAACCTGGGTGTGCTTGAAGGACTATGGGGCAGCCTGTTTACCGTGCTGATTATCGGCAAGCTACTCGGATTACCAAAACCTAACGAAAATAGTTAATACGTATATAACCCAAATCTAAATACCACTATGAAAGGAAACCGATTATTACCCTTTATTATTCTTGGCGTCATCGCATTGTTTGTGGTGGCCGGAATTTCCTCCAGCTTGTTTTACACCGTACAGGCCGATGAGCGGGCCGTTATCTTCTACAAATTCGGCAGCGGTCTGGATAAGGACAACATCATCCAGCCGGGCTTCCATACCAAGGCTCCGTGGAATGATGTATACATCTATGCCGTTCGCGAAACGGCCACCGATGAAAACATGGATGTGCTGGATAAAAACGGTTTGCCAATCCATGTAGATGTAACCGTTCGTTTTTTCCCGGTGCCCGAACGAATCGGGTATATCCATGAAAAGTTTAACCGTGGCTATGTAAACACCCTCATCATACCCGAGGCGCGGTCGGCTGTACGGCAGGTAATGGGCCGCTACACCGCTGAAGAGATATACTCGACCAAGCGGGCCGAAGTGGAAAACACCATAAAGTCCGAATGTGAGAACATTTTAAGCCAAAACAATGTGCACATGGCTGCGCTGCTTATCCGGTCTATCCAGTTGCCCGAACAAATCCGGGTGGCTATCCAGAATAAGTTGCAGCAGGAACAGGAAGCGCTGGCTTACCAGTTCAGGCTTGATAAAGAAAGAAGCGAGGCCGAACGGAAACGGATTGCCGCAGAAGGTGAATCGCGGGCCAACAACATCATCAACAACAGCCTTACCGATAAACTCTTAAAAATGAGGGGAATAGAAGCCACCCTGGAGCTTGCAAAATCGCCAAACAGCAAGATAATTGTGGTGGGTTCGGGCAAAGATGGCCTGCCGATGATCCTGGGAAATAATTAATTGCTCCGGCTGTATTTTTTTGAAAAGGCTAACCTGCTATCTTTAAAAACTTCAGAAAAAAAAACTCAAGACATGGCAAAAACGGTTGAACTCATTATTGACGGCAAGTCGCACACCTTCCCGGTTGTTGAAGGCAGCGAAAAGGAACTGGCCATCGACATCAGCGACCTGCGCGATAAAACAGGTTACATTACACTCGACATCGGTTATAAGAACACCGGGGCCACTAAAAGCGCTATCACCTTCCTGGATGGCGAACAGGGTATACTTCATTACCGCGGCTATGCCATTGAAGAACTGGCCGAAAAGTCAACCTTCCTCGAAGTAGCTTACCTGCTGATTTTTGGTGAACTGCCCACCAAAGCCGAATATGAGAAATTTACTACCGACATTACCAAGCGAACACTGGTGCACGAAGACATCAAAAAAATCCTGGATGGATTCCCCTCAACCTCGCACCCGATGGGGGTTCTCTCCTCGCTCTTCTGCGCTCAAACCGCGTTTTACCCTGAATCGTTAAATCCAAACCGCCCGCCTGACGGGGTGTACCTGAGCATTATCCGCTCACTGGGCAAGATGCCCACCTTTGCAGCCTGGTCGTACAAAAATGCCATTGGCCACCCGGTAAATTACCCGGATAACAAACTCGACTACTGCCCCCGGTTTTTAAAGATGATGTTTGCCCTGCCCGGCCAGGAATATGAGGTTGACCCTGTGGTTGCCGATGCACTGGATAAACTCTTTATTCTACATGCCGACCACGAACAGAATTGTTCTACATCAACCGTTCGTATTGTAGGCTCATCAAAAGCCAGCATCTATTCCGCCATCTCTGCCGGCATCAATGCCCTATGGGGCCCGTTGCACGGAGGCGCCAACCAGGAAGTAATCATCATGCTGGAAAACATCCGGAAAGATGGCGGCAATATTGACAAGTGGATTGATAAAGCGAAAGACAAAAACGATCCCTTCCGCCTGATGGGCTTCGGACACCGGGTGTACAAAAATTTCGATCCGAGGGCTAAAATCATTAAAAAAGCAGCAGATGATGTGTTGAAAAAGCTTGGCGTTAACGATCCCATCCTGGAGATCGCGAAAAAGCTGGAAGAAATTGCACTGAAGGATCCTTACTTTGTAGAGCGCAAGCTTTACCCCAACGTTGATTTTTATTCAGGCATTATTTACAGGGCACTGGGCATACCGGTGGATATGTTTACCGTGATGTTTGCCATGGGCCGCCTGCCCGGGTGGATAGCACAATGGAAAGAACTGCGCGACCAGGGCGAACCCATCGGCAGGCCGCGCCAGGTGTACACCGGTAAAACAAAACGGCCTTTTGTTCCGATTGACAAACGTTGAGCGAGGTTCTGATTTGAATTGTAAGGCTGAAGGATTACTTTCAGCCTTATTTTTTTATGGAACTAACCGAACTATTCAACCAGGCTGTTGCGCGTTCAAAAGAACTTACCAAACGGCCCACCAATGAAGAACTCCTTCAACTCTATGCCCTGTACAAACAATCAACCGATGGTGACGTTACCGGAGAACGACCCGGGGGTTTTGACTTTAAAGCAATTGCCAAATACGATGCCTGGGCACAACTTAAAGGCAAACCGCGCCAGCAGGCTATGCAGGAGTATATTGATTTAATGAAGCAACTGGAAGAAGCCTACCGGTAGTGGTTACCTATGCAAAACCTGTTCTATCAGCCTGGCATTTCTTCAGGAATCAATTACCTCACCCCGGAAGAATCGCGGCACTGTGTAAAAGTGCTTCGCAAAAAAACCGGAGACATCCTTTACATTACTGACGGGCAGGGAACTGTTTTTGAGGCGGCTATTGCGAAAGCCGATCCGGCTAAATGCGTATTCATCATTCAACATTCCACCCATCAGCCTGCCCGGGGATATTCTTTTCGCCTGGGCATTGCCCCGACAAAAAATGCCGATCGCATGGAATGGCTGGTGGAAAAATGTATTGAAATCGGAATAGACAGGGTTTCGTTTATTCAAACTGTACATTCGGAACGTACCAACCTCAATGTTGCACGCTTGGAAAAGATTGCCGTAAGCGCCATGAAGCAGTCGCTTTATGCTTACCTGCCGGTAATTGATCCCATCTGCCGCTTTCAGGATTTTATTGCGAACGAAACGGGCAATCAGAAATTTATCGCCCATGGAGGGCCCGGAACAGTTCACCTGATGGATGCGGCTAAACCGGGTGGCACCTGCACCGTGCTGATAGGCCCGGAGGGTGATTTCACCCCTGATGAACTTCGCCTGGCCGGACAAAAGGGTTTTGTACCCGTTTCCCTTGGTAGCTCCCGCTTGCGAACCGAAACGGCAGGCCTTTCGGCCTGCCTTATTCTGAGCCTGATAAACAGGCATTTTCATCAAAACCCTACATGACCATGAAAATGAAACTTACCCGCGCCAAATTGTATCCTGATTTTAAGTAACATTGTGCTATGGACCGCAAAGCAGAAATTCAAAAAACCATCTACGACAACGCCAAGTCGCATTTTCTCGGAAACTTCCCCGATTCACTACCCATCGAACAGGCTTATGTGCACATCGGCATGTACCTGGGTTGGATAATTGATAACGACCTGTACTCCGAATATTTCGAAGAAGAAGCTTCCATCCAGATTTTCAGGTTTAAGCGCAGGGAAATTTCATGCACCATTTTAAGCGAAATCTGGGATGGATACCTGGGTTACGAACTGTTTAACCGGCAGGGAAACATGTTCACGTATTACTATTACGGTGGCGGCCTGTACCGTAATGACTACGATGAAATCCTGGTTAAATCGCTGCCATCCATTTACCACGTTACTGACAGTTGGGAGAACTACGAAAAAATGAAGACCCGCATTGACATGCGCTTCCAGGACTGGAAAAAACTGGTTGGTGCTTCCTGACTATTTAAGTTTACCGGATTTATCAACCACTATACGCTGCTCACCAGCACGCACAATTAAATCGCCATTTTCGGACTGAAACTGCATCGCTTCCGGTGTAAAATCCATCATCAGGTTGGTAGCCCACGAAAGGCCATCGGAACGGTAAATCTTGGCAACCGTTGCAGGGTATTTTTCTTTTATTTTTTTGTTCGACCAGAGAATAACAAAGAAGACATTCTCGCCCTGATCAGCGGTAATGGCTGCCTTAATTGCGCCTAACTGACTCTCTCTGAGGTTTGCTTTATCAATGGCAAACCTTACACTAATTGTAGGTTTACGCGATACCGGTATATTGTAGAAATATCCTTCGCCATTAAGCGAGTCGGTGAACGTAATTCCAGCCGTGTATTTCGCTTCGATGAGCAGGGGTTTGAACTTCGATTTCCGCTGCGTGTTAAGCGGAATGGAATCCGAACCACTTAATAACCAGTTTATGGATTCGGTGCGTTGCGCCAATTGCTCGAATTTTTTCTTCATTTCACGGTCGGCAAATTCCCGTTCAGCTTTTACCCAGCTCTTCAGTAATGCAGTACTGTTGTATGTACTGGTAACAAAATGCTTGTAATTCAGTGCCTCCTCATCAAGGTTGCGCATCATCAGCTTTACCGCAAGGCTGTCAACCTTTTTCAGTTGTTTAATCTCGCGTTTGGTCAGTTCAAGCTGCAGAAAAACATCCGCTGAATCCTTTAACTTCCTGGAGTCCATCAAGGCCGATTTGTATTCCAGGTCGGCCATTTTCAGGCCCAGTACGTCCATCGGCAATGGTTCGGGATCCAGTTTTTTCAACCGGTCGCTTAACAAACTTTCGGCAAGCCGGGCAAGCCCGCTTTGCACCGAAACCGAATCGGCTTTCAGTTTATCGGCCAGCTTGTTTATTTCAATGTCGTAGGTAATCAGGTCGGCTTTAATTGGCTTTAGTTCACCATCGATAATTTTAATTGCCTGGTCGGCAAATGCTTTATAATTCCAGATCAGCAAGTTGTTTTGATAAAAATCGGTAAGTTCGGTTCCGTCTGTCTTAAACTCTTTAATCTCCTGAACGTTCCATTGCTGGTTATACGAAGTTTTGCCCAGGTTGCTGATGCTGGTTTTATAATTTTCAAATGCTTTGAAGGAAGCATCATATGTAGTTGCAAGTTCCTTAAGCTGGGCCACTACCCGGTCATCGGCACGAAGGTAAAATTCACGTTGGCCCGGGTACCCTTGCTGCAATGTCACAAACATTTCGTTACTGCGGGTATACCCCGTTTGCATTTCGGTAAAGTAGTGTTTTACCATGTTCACTTTGTCTTTCCGCTCGCGCAGCGCATTAACCCGGTTCTGCAAATCAAACTGAATGTGCGCAAGTTTTATATCCATGGTACCTGTGCGCAGATCGCGCTGCGAATACATGGCGTAATAATCCTTTTCCTTTTTAATTTCCTTGTCCGTAATCATCGAACTGGCTTTGGTCAACAGAATAATGGCGGAATCGATGTTAACAATGGACTGCTGGGTATTTCTCAGTACATCGTCTTTAGCGGTTTTTTGCTCATACACCAGGCCCATGTACAGGTACGCATTTGGGTTATCGGTGGTCTCCTTCAGGTATTTTTTAAGAAAAGGCTCCGCGGCCTCATACTGGTTTGTGCTCAGCAAAGCAAAAATATCCTTGTACTTAAGTTTCTGCGAAAAGGCTGCTGTTGACACCAGGGCAAGCAGAAAAATAGGGAGCGACTTTTTCATTTCGTTCATTACGTTTCCGTCCGAAATTACTTAATTTCTAAATATTGCCTAATTTGAACCAAGAACTGCGCCAAAAATGAAATTTTTTCAGGTTAAAAAATATACCGGTGACACGCTGAGAATCGCGAAACCCTGGTTAATGGTACTGGTCATCATTCTGCTACTGCGATATTCGGGATTGCTTGCCGGCATTTCCAACAGCCTGCTGGTTATTTCAGGTGTAAAGGATTTTGAAGCCGGAGCAACCGCTGCCGAACGGTTTAACTATGATTTCATACTTAAAGACCTGGAAGGTAACAAGGTTAACTTTACCGACTACAAAGGCAAGGTTGTTTTTCTTAACCTTTGGGCAACCTGGTGCGGTCCCTGCCGTGCGGAGATGCCGGACATTCAAAATCTATATACAAAAATCAATAACGAAAACATTAAGTTTGTGATGCTTTCGATTGATGAAGACAGGCAGCAGCCAAAAGTAAAAAAATACATCTCCGATAAGCGGTTCACTTTTCCGGTATTCATGCCCAGCGGCAGCTTAACCAATCAGCTTTCAGTACCGTCAATACCCACTACGTTCATCATCAATAAGCAGGGCATGGTGGTACAGAAAAAAGTGGGCACCACTAACTTCGACACGCCCAAGTTTAAAAAATACCTGGAAGATCTGGCGGCCGAATAGGCTACATGCTTTCACCCACAATACGCAAACCATCAAGGGTAAGGTTCGGATCAACTTCGGTAAAGGTACCGTTAAGCGGTGTTATAATGGATGATAGCCCACCAGTGGCAATGCTTTTTATATCCGGATCATTGAGTTCGGCCTTTATCCGCGTAAGCATGGCTTTTACGAGCCCTTCGTATCCCATGAGAATACCGGCCTGGATGGCATGCACCGTATTTTTTCCAAGTACCGATTGTGGTAACTCCAACGGTACATCGAACAGTTTGGCTGTGTTTTGCGACAACGCCCGGATGGCGGTTTTTAACCCCGGTACAATGGCTACCCCTTCAATGCTGCCGGCAGCGGATATGGTGGTAAATGTAAGAGCCGTACCGAAGTCAACCACTACGCAGTTGGTTTTATACTTTTCATAAGCCGCCACAGCATTGGCCACCAGGTCGCTGCCAATCTCATACGGATTGAGCACCCTGATTTTTAATTTCGGATATACCTCCGGGCCCAGTACTACCGGGTTCTTTTCAAAAAGCGTAACGGTTACATTAATAATTTTACCGGTTAGATTGGGCACTACACTGCTCATGATAATGCGCGCTACTTCGGTAGTTTGAATGCCTGCCTCTGAGAAAAACTCCCTGATTTTTATGCCATAAAAAAGCTCAGACCGGTCGGCTATCGCGGGGATACGCCACACATGTACCCACGAGGTGCCCTTTGCAAGCCCCATGGTAACATCCGAATTGCCTATGTCGATAACGAGTATCATGCTAACGCAAGGAGTTGGTTTTTCAGCTTTTTCATGCCCGTGCTTGCTTTCTCTTCCACCAGGGTAAGGTTTGAAATTCCATAAACATCCGGAAGTTTCGGATCAACAACAAATTTGGGAACATCATACGCAACATAATGGATAAGCCCTGCGGCCGGGTAAACCACCAGCGAGGTACCCACTACCAGGAAAACATCGGCTTTTTGGGCATGCACGATGGCATCTTCCATGCGGGGAACCAACTCACCAAACCACACAATGTTGGGCCGCAACTGCGAACCCTTTTCGCACAAATCACCCCAGTTAAGCTGCCAACCGGCAATCGGATAAATGAGGGTTTCATCGGCCGTGCTCCTCGATTCAAACAGGCTTCCATGCAGGTGAATAACGTGCGTTGAACCAGCCCGCTCATGCAGGTTATCTACATTTTGCGTTACCACCGTAACCTGAAAGTGCGTTTCCAATTCGGCAATCACCCGGTGACCGTCATTGGGCTCTACCTCAAGGGCGCGTTTTCTGCGTTGATTATAGAAATCTAAAACAAGTTCAGGATTTCGCTGCCAGCCCTCGGGCGATGCTACATCCTCTACCCGGAATCCTTCCCACAGTCCCCCGGCATCGCGAAATGTTGGGATGCCGCTTTCTGCACTGATGCCTGCACCGGTAAGCACCACCAGTTTCTTCATAGTTATTCAGCAGCCTTCTTTTTGCGAACAAAACCACGGCCTTTACGTTCAGGGGCTGCCTCGGCAAGGGCAACGCATTCTTCCAGCGTAAGTTCTTTGGGGTTCTTGTCCTTTGGAATTTTTACATTCTTCTTACCAGCCTTGATGTAGGGACCAAACCGCCCGTTCAACACCTGGATATCGGGGTTCTCGTCAAATACCTTGATAGTTTTATTGGCATCGGCAACACGCTTATGCTGAATTAGTTCAATACACCGTTCCAGCGAAACCGTATAGGGGTCATCATCTTTAGGAATAGAAACATATTTTTTATCGTGCAGTACATACGGACCAAAGCGACCGATGCCAACTACAACAGGTTTACCTTCAAACTCACCCATCTGCCGGGGCATCTTCATCAGCTCCAGTGCTTCCGCAAGCGTAATGCTTTCGATAAACTGGCCGGGCCTCAAGCTCGCAAATTTGGGTTTCTCACCGCCATTGTCATCGGGGTTCTCCCCTATTTGCACGTATGCACCAAACCTGCCAAGCTTTGCATACACGTTTTTGCCGGTTTTCGGATCAACGCCCAACTCACGGCTCTTCCCCACCGATGAGCGTTCTACCTGCTCGGTTTTCCTTACCTTCTTGCTGAACGGCTTGTAGAAGTTATCTATCATCTTGCGCCATTCCAGCTTGCCTTCGGCTATTTCATCAAACTCAAGTTCTATTTCGGAAGTAAATGAGTAATCGGTGATATCCGGGAAATGCTCCACCAGGAAATCATTAACGATCATGGCTGTATTGGTAGGAAAAAGTTTATTCTTTTCGGCACCGGTAATTTCGGTTTCCTTGCTTTTGCGGATGGCGTTATCGTTCAACGCAAAAACATTGTATTGCCGTTCAACCCCTTCGCGATTTTCCTTTACCACATAACCCCTTTTTTGAATGGTTGAAATAGTAGGCGCATAGGTTGATGGCCGTCCAATCCCCAATTCTTCAAGCTTTTTAACCAGGCTCGCTTCGGTGTACCGTGGTGGCGTGCGCGAAAAATTCTGGCGTGCCAGCATTTCATTCAGCACCAGTTGCTGCCCGATGGTAAGCGGGGGAAGAACCTTTCCGTTTTCCTGATCATCATCCTCATCGCCCGACTCCATATATACTTTCAGAAAACCCTCAAACTTCACCATCTCACCGGTAGCCGTAAGGGTTCGCTGATTCGTTGAAATAGAAATGGTTGCGGTTGTTTTCTCCAGTTCGGCATCAGCCATCTGCGAAGCAATGGCGCGTTTCCATATCAACTCGTACAGCCGTAAGGCATTCCTGTCCATACCCGGATCGAGTACCGAAAAGTCGGTTGGCCGGATGGCTTCGTGCGCCTCCTGGGCGGAAGAGGATTTATTTTTATACTGCCGCAATTGAACGAAATCATTTCCGTAGGCGGCAAGTATCTGCTGCTTCGCTCCTTGTTGTGCCTCATCCGACAGGTTTACCGAATCGGTACGCATGTAGCTGATTTTTCCTGCTTCGTACAGCTTCTGAGCCACCACCATGGTTTGCGATACCGAAAAACCGAGCTTTCGCGCAGCTTCCTGCTGTAGCGTGGATGTTGTAAAGGGCGGTGCCGGTGATCGTTTTGCCGGGCGCGTTTGCAGGTCGGCAATGGAGTAGTTGGCCCCTTTGCAGGATTCCAGGAATTCCAGGGCTTCATTTTCAGTTTCAAAACGCTGGCTCAGTTCAGCCTGAAGCTGCTTACCATTGCCCAAATCGAACAGCGCTGTTACCCGGTACGAACTCGTGATGTTAAAATCGGCTATTTCGCGTTCACGCTCCACCACCAGCCGCACGGCTACCGACTGAACACGGCCTGCCGACAGACCGGTTTTGATTTTCTTCCATAAAATGGGCGAGAGCTCATACCCAACCAGCCGGTCGAGCACCCTGCGCGCCTGCTGCGCATTAACGAGGTCAATATCAATGCCACGCGGATTTTCCATGGCGTTGAGTATTGCCTTTTTAGTAATCTCGGTAAAGACAATGCGCCTGGTTTTTTTATCGTTCAGGTTCAGCACTTCCTTTAAATGCCACGATATTGCTTCTCCTTCGCGGTCTTCATCGCTTGCCAGGTAAACCATTTCGGCATCGTCCGAAAGTTTTTTTAGTTTATCAATTACTTCCCTTTTATCAGGGCTTACCTCATAGGTTGGCTCGTATCCGTTCTCCACATCTATCGCGTCTCCTCCTTTGGGCAAATCGCGTACATGCCCCATGCTCGATGCTACTTTATACTCTTTACCGAGGTAGCCTTCAATTGTTTTTGCTTTCGCAGGAGACTCAACTATTACAAGGTTTTTTGCCATGCTTTCCAATCATCAACGGTTTCAAATATCTGTAAAATTTTAAATAATCAAATTTTACGTTGTGTTACGTGGAAAAGATCGGCTTAACAAGCGGATTGAATTACACAAATTACATCACCTGAAAAACACGCGCCATCCTTCGCAACCCGCTGGCAGCAAACGCGTTTGGCGAATGTAGCAGATGCTTCTTTCATTCATTGTAACGTGTGCAGGGAAGTATTGTATATTTCCGGCAAATTTCCAGTTCATGACGCGAGAAGAAGCAATTCAATCGTTCGATCCGAATGCTCCGGGCACTACCGGAAATTTGTTCGGACTACCGTTTACACCTGAAAATGCTGAACTGATCATCGTGCCCGTTCCATGGGAAGTCACGGTGTCGTACAAAGCCGGTGCCGCACAGGGACCTGCTGCCGTTTTGGAAGCATCTGCACAGGTTGATTTGTATGACCGCAACATTACCGATGCGTGGAAAACCGGTATTGCCATGTTGCCGGTAAGCGAAGAAATTATCCAGGAAAACAACCGCCTGCGCGAACTTGCCGCGCAGCATATTGATGCACTTGAAACCGGATCAGGAACAGTTGCGGACAATCCGCTGGTAAAAAAAATTAACGAAGGTTGCGAAAACCTGAACGTATATGTTAAAGCCACCACCACCCGCTACCTAAAAGACGGAAAAATGGTTGCCCTGCTGGGCGGAGATCACAGCACCCCACTGGGTTTTATCCGCGCGCTGGGCGAACGCCACGACCGGTTTGGTATTTTGCAAATTGATGCCCATGCCGATTTACGGAAAGCCTATGAAGGGTTTACGTATTCCCATGCGTCCATCATGTACAACGCGCTGAAACTTCCGGCCGTAAACCGGCTGGT